>JAEZXS010000362.1 GCA_023442755.1 Pseudomonadota bacterium
GTCTCAGAACTCATTGCCCTCTCCGTTGCATTGGGAGGCGAGCCCGGAGAGTCCTTCAAAGACGTCGGAAAAAGATTCGAAGTGGATGGGGATGACGACAGGGCCGACATTTTTCAGGCTATGGCAACCAGGTGGTCGGAATTGAAAGCCAGGTCGCATTGAAATGATCCACTAATTTGCTTTCGCATTCAGCAGGGTCAGGGTTGCTCCGAGGAGGCGGAAACGGATTTTTCCATAACCTCCTCGGGCTTCCCGGGACAGGACGCAGTCTCGACGGCTCTCCGGGCCAGTCTGAGCCCGAGAAGAAGGGTGCATATCCAGAGAAGCAGCGTAACGCTGCCCGCGAGCACGGCCAGGCCGGGGGCAAGGTAGTGGTGCAGTTGATTGACGAAATTCCCAAAACTGGTAAGGGCGGAATGCAGTTCTCCCGGCAGGTTGTCCCCTCCCTGGGCCAGAAAGGGCGTGAGCCATTCGGTGAAACTGTCCAGGATCTTGTCCGCCATCATAAAAATCAGGGCCGCGAAGAGAGCATTGAATAAAATGCAGACTGAAAAAGACTGAAGGGCCCAGGCCCGTTTAGGTTTCATTCGTGCTCCCGGCTCATCCTGGCTTTCTTGATGCCACGCAGGATCTGCTCCGCGACGAGAAGCGCCTTGGCTTCCAGTTCCTTGCCGATGCAACCCTTCTGAGACAGGAGCCCGAGTTTTTCTCGGTCTATGACGAACGGCTCTTCGCCCGCCCGCCGGATCACATCGACCTCCAGGTCTATGTATCGCGCTCCGTAAGGGTAAAATTCCACCGGCGTGTTGATATTGTAATACTCGCCTATCAGCAGGTGTTCCCTGGAGAAGTAACTGTGCTTCAGGCTCCAGGCCCCTTCCCTCATCTCACTCAGACCGTAGTCTCCGCTCCGGATCATCAGATTCAGGCCGTCGTAGCGCCCACGCGAAAAATTGCGTCGGAAGACCACTTTACTTCCGTTTATGGCCTGGATGATCCCTTCCCTGGGGCGCATCGGCTTGCCGGATGGGCGAATGTGCTCCACTCTCACGGCGCCGTTTTTTTCCAGCGGCCCCAGGACGGCCTCGGTCATTATCCTGTGCTCCAATTCTGCCTTACTGCCGGGCTCTTTGGCAAGCAGGGATTCCACGGAATCGAGCAGAGTGCTGTTGATGATTTTCAGCCTGTGATGATTCTTCAGGGTTGGGACCACTAACGACCGGATTTCATCCAGTTTCTCCTTGGATCCGCCCGGAAGTTCCAGATTCGCGACAGCCTTCCCGTCATCCTCCTCATCGGCGCAGAACTTCATTATCACAGTATCCGGAAGACTTTCACCGAGCTTGCCCAGAAAGCAACTCAGCCCGTCGGCTTCCCCCTCCAGTTCGATCCCCTGGAGATCCGTCCTGTCGTGGATGAAGATGTCGTGCTGTCTTATCGGGAAATTGAGTGCGAACCGCTCCCTGACTTTTGCCGATGGATCGACTATCTCGAACCCCGAATCGAGAGTAAGTCTTGTCAGGGCTGTGGCGTAAATACCTCTGACTTTAATGCGGAGCGACATCCCCGGCCTCCTTCGCGCCCGGGATCACTTCCCGAAAAATCCGATCCCGTCAATCGTAACTCTGTTTCCCTGCACCCCGGCACCAGCTCCGAGTATCTTCCGAACAAGCCACAGATTGGATTCCATATGCCCGGTCAACCTCGGAATCACATACTGGCTCCTTCCCTCGGCCAATGCTGCGAACAGGATAATCTGATCCGCCGCAAACCGGTCGAACGTTGCGTCCGTGGCAAACTCCTCACAAAAGGCGCCCGCCACATGCTCCGCTATTGCTTCGGAGCGGCGCCCGCGTTTGCCGGCCCCGTCAAACCCCATGAGGCACCCTGTCTCGGTTTCAGCCCAGACCAGGAGAGCCGCCCCCTTCTGCACGGCATCCGAGTCGTTTGCCGTTGCAATTTCGGCTCTGTAGCCCCTTTCGGCCAGTATCGTCCTGCACCGTTCCGCCATGCGCTCGGCCACCCGCTCGCGTTCCAGGTGGGAGGCAAGGGATATTCCCGATATCTTCCGTATGGCTCCTCTCCTGATCTTATCCAGCCCTCGAAGCGGCCCATGCATGGGCTCCACGCTCAACGACAATTCTCCGTTGCCCCGGGGCACATACCCCGGACGTAGGATTTCGAGCCTGGCGGATGCCCCCATCTGCGCCAGAAGCGGCAACAGAACCCGCTGCATATGGAAAGCGGAAGGGGCAAAGTCCTGGAACAATCCGCCCCGTATCGTATGGAGAGACTGCGCACCGGCAAAGAGCGCCGGCGGAAGGATGGTGAATGCCAGCATCGTCGCCGATCCCGCAGTCACGATGTCCCAATGGAATGAACCGCCGTGACGGGTAGTTCCCGGGTAATAGGTTATCTCACGGGAACTGACCGATGCGCCTTCCAGGCGCCCCGAGCACAGGGAAGCGCAGGCGGTGAGCGCCTTGAGGTGCTGCGGTCGGAGTCCGGGCTTGTCTCGTTTGGCCCGGATATTGACCATGTGCAGCGCCTGGCCGGTAAGTGTGCACAATGCGGCGGCGAAACGCACCAAGGTACCGCTTCCGGATTTTTCGGCGCCGTCGATTTCTATCAATGCGGAAATCCCCATCATCACGCCAATGTGCTTCAAGTGGCACACCAGCTTCTAATAAGCATTCTCATGCGGATTGAAAGGTACTGTCAGGCGGATTCCTCTGAGTTCTCCAGGTTTTGACTCCCGTCATTCAATCACTATATTCCTGACGCATCACAAAATATTACACCATCGGCCGGGTGCCGCCGTTTCGGCTTGCAACCGGCCCGATATCAGTCATTTCAATCAGATGGGAGACTTCTCCATGAGAAAGAGAACAGCTGTCCTGATCGGTTTCTTCCTGCTTCTCCTCGCAAATGCAACCGCGTACAGCCAGAACACATCCAGGATATCCAAAGATGAACTCAAGGCGAACCTGGGAAAGGTCATCATAATAGACGTGCGCACGCGCGGCGACTGGGATGCGAGCCAGTGGAAGATTCTCGGCGCAGTGCGCGAAGATCCCATGAACGTAGACCGGTGGAAGGACAAGTACCCGAAAGACAAGGAGATCGTTCTTTACTGCGCCTGAAGCAACGAGGCCACAAGCGCCCGGGTGGCGCAGCAACTCGCAGCGGCCGGCCTCACGAATGTGAGCGCCTTGAAGGGCGGCTGGAACGAATGGTATGCAGCAAGGTATCCGACAGAGAAGAAGTAGCGGTCTTATTCATTTCCGCACGGCATCGCCAAGATCGAATCTGCTCGCGACGAACCGGCGGAATCGATCGTGGTCCGACCCGAAATCGATATCTATGTCCAGTACGGCGACGAGTTCCCGGTATGGGCCGGGAACTCTGACCGCATCTTTTGCGGTCGTAACGATGAATTCGGCCCTATGCTCTCCCGCCGTTCCAATCACCCGGTCCAGGTCGCGGTCGCGATAACGGTAATGATCAGGAAACGAGATCCCCTCGCACACTTCTATTCCGGCATCTTCCAGGCTTCTGAAAAACTGTCCGGGCTGCGCGATTCCGGCAAAGGCAACACACCGGCGCCCGGCAAGCAGGCGAGGTTCGAGGGACGGCAAACCGGGAAGCCGAATGCCGCTCGTCCTGTGCCTGCAGGAAAACACGGGTTTATCGGGAAAGAGATCTTCGATCAGGGCCTTTACCTCCCCGGCCCCGCACGCTTCCGCATGCGTAAGGACAAAAAGGTCGCCCCTGGCCAGGTGCGATATGGGTTCCCGAAGCGGCCCGGATGGCAGCAGCATGCCGTTTCCGAAAGGATGCCGGCTGTCGAGCAGGACTATATCCAGGTCACGACCCAGCGCCAGGTGCTGGAATCCATCATCCAGCACGAGTACGTCGGCCCCCTCCGCCAGGGCGGCCTTTCCGGAAACGCCGCGATCTCTTCCGACCCAGACCGGAGTTGAGGGCAAAGCCCCCGCAAGCAGCACAGGCTCATCCCCGAACATTTCCGACATGGCCCCCTGCTGCCCGGAAGAAGGCACCCGTGATGCACCCGTACCCGTTCTGCCATATCCTCGGCTGAGGATTGCCGGATGGCGGCCGATATCTTCCAGGAACCTGCAGAGCCACAATACGAGGGGAGTCTTGCCGGTACCCCCGGCAACGATGTTGCCTATGCTTACGACGGGGACGGGCAGCTTTACCTGCCTTCGCCTCGCCCGAGTCTGGTCCCGCGCCAGTCCCTTTCCGTACATCCCGGACGCCGCAGCCAGGATGGCCGAGGCCGGATTCCGGCTCATCGACCCGGGGGGCCGAAACCAGAACTCCACCACCCGGCGCATTGCCGCCTCATACAATCCCCGGGCGGCCCTTCTCCCTTCGACAGTCTTCACCTTCATCACTTCTTTTTTGCCGGCGCGGGCTTTGGCGCCTGTTCCTGCGTTTTCCTGCCGCCCGATTCCCGCAGTTCTCCAGCGCGCTCCCTGATCTCGGTCAGGCTCGTCTGCATCGGGCTCCATCCATACCAGAACGTGTAATCCGGATTCGCATGGAAGGCCCCTTTGAACGCCCGCATTCTGTATTCGAGAAACATTCGGAAGAGCTTCTGTTCGATCACGGTCGGGGCGTCGTGAAAGGTCAGCAGGTCGGGCGAGGCAATTGCATCCGCGGGCTTTTTCAGAATCCCGTCCTGGTAGAGTCCCGAAACGATCCGAATCGCTTCCGCCATGAGCGCATCGGCTTCCCGAACCATCGAGTCGCCCTTTTCCAGCTCCGTTCGGGCGAAATTCACGGAATGACAATCTTGGCATGCCTTGATCATCTTGTCGCGCTGGGCCTGCCAGGATTCGTTCGTCATCCTGGCGACATCGATGGACTCCATCGTCTCGGCCCGCGGCGTGGTGTTTCCCGCAGCATCGAGTATTCCCAGGCCGTGCAGGATGGTCGTGCGATCCCTGGCCCAATCGGGATCTTCGGGCAGCGGCATTCTCATCCCCATGTAGCCCCAGGCCGTACGGTTTTCATGGGTTCCTCCCTGCAGGTGGCAGGACTGGCAGGTCGGAGCGGCGACATCTTCCGGGAGCATGCGGCTTTGTTTGAGCAGAAAGCGCACGCCGTGCTTCGAAGAGGAATACATTTCCCACTGGGGATGGTCCATCCCCATGTGGCATGTCCTGCAGGCCTGGGGAGACCTCGCTTCGTCCGTGGAAAATACGTGACGTGTATGGCATACGTCGCATGAAGAAGCACCATAGCACGCTCCCTTTTCGCTAAGGTCCCGGACTTCCTGATCGGTCTTCAACCCCACCCTGTGACAGCCTCCGCACCCTTTGAGGCCTTCGACCTGGGCCATGGGCTGCCAGTGAAGCGTCGGGACCGATTTCATCGATGTCCAGGCAAGAGCGTGCTTCCCCTTGCTGAACTGGTTCACCTGGTCTTCATGGCAGCGGGCGCATACCGAAGGAAGGGCAATCTCGGCCTCGGCGGCATCCGTCATGGAATTGTGGCGGGTTCCGTGGCATGTCGCACACCCGACCTCATTCTGGCTATGCTTGCTGAGTTGCCAGTCCACTACGATGCCGGGAGTGATGCGCGTATGGCACTCTGTGCACGATTCGCTGGACGGGGGAGGACTCTGCTCCTGCTTCGGTGACTCGGGGGCCTGCTCCTGCGCCTGCTTTGGTTCAGACGCACCCTCCTGGGCAAAAACGCTCCCGCCTCCGCACAATACAGCAATCAACGTCATCAACACGATTGCATAATGCATTTCCCACTCCCGGCTCGCAGAGATGTCAGGTTATACCTCGTTGATAAAACAGCCGATTCAGACACTTCCGTTCTGCGACCGGCCAAGCATTTATAGCAGAAACTCCCCGGATTCAAAAGCGATTGCATTTAATCATGTCCCATGGCAAAGCACACAGGCTGCATCTGTGCGAAACCGCCCGGATGTGCTATCGTTAATGGCGAGGGATACGACATTCAGCAGACACGAGGTGCTTTTTGACAGTCCATCAGCCCGCCACATCCTGCCGCACTGGCACCTACGCATTGAGAGACCTGCTCGACGGGCTCTATGAATTCTATAACCGGCCCGAATACATCCATCCCGATCCGCTCGAATTCGTCCATCTCTACACTGCAAAATCCGATAAAGAAGTGGTGGGGCTCGTAGCCTCGGCCCTGGCATACGGCCGGGTAAAACAGATCCGTTGCAGTGTCCGGTCGGTGCTGGATACGATGGGCCCTTCTCCCAGCGACTTTTTGCTGCAGCATTCACCCTCCCGGATCAGGAGCCTGTTTCACTCTTTCAAGCACCGTTTCACCACGGGGGAAATTTTTTCTTCCCTTCTCATCGGCATCAGGAAACTGACTGTGGATTACGGTTCGATCGAGTCCTGTTTTCTGAGCGGCTTTGACTGCAAGGACAAAACTATTCTTCCGGCGCTTTGCGCTTTTGTCAAAAAACTCAACGACGCCTCTGGACGGGAGATGCCAATGTTTTTACCTTCCCCCGCGGGGGGCAGCGCATGCAAAAGGCTCAATCTGTTCCTTCGCTGGATGGTCCGCCGTGACAACGTCGATCCCGGAATATGGCAGGCAGTCTCGCCTTCCTGCCTCATAGTGCCGCTCGATACGCACATGCACCGGGTTTCCCTTGCAATGGGACTGACAGCGCGAAAACAGGCGGACCTGCGATGCGCGATTGAAATCACGGAGCAGTTTGCATCCGTATGTCCGGAAGATCCCGTCAGGTATGATTTTGCGTTGACCCGCCTGGGTATGAACGGGGAGCCGAATCCGTTTTCGGCCGTCTTTCCCGGCGAGGCTTCGTTCCGGTTTGTCCGAGAGAAGGGAGAGGATTGATGAAGGACTGCATCAAGCTTTACGCACTCAGCACCTGTATTCACTGCAAAAACGAGAAGGAATTCCTGGACAAGTGCGGTATCGAATATGACTGCACCCATGTCGACAAACTCGAGGGCGAGGAAAGACGGAAGATCATCGAAGAAATCAAAAAAGCCAACCCGGCCTGCGCCTTTCCCATGCTCATAATCGGCGACAGGGTGATAATCGGCTTCAGAATGGACGAGATAAAGGAGGCGTTGAACCTCTAATGAACGTCGAACAGCTCTACGAGTTCCTGAAAAAGAACCAGGAGCCGAGAGGCCTGTTTTTCAACAATGACAGGGCCAAGGTGTTTCAGCTCCTGGAAGGTCTGCTGATCAACAAGGAACGCTACGGGTACATGTGCTGCCCGTGCAGGCTCTCGGCCAACGACCGGCAGTGGGACCGGGACATTATATGTCCCTGCATATACAGTATTCCCGACGTTGCGGAATACGGAAGCTGCTACTGCAACCTCTACGTTTCGAAGGAATGGAACGAGGGCAAGGTGCCCCACGTCTACGTCCCGGAAAGAAGACCTCCGGAAAAGGCATTCAAGATCTAGAACTACGCCACCAAGTTTTATGATGCACGGTGACCTGCGTCATTCCGGTGGAAAGCCGGAATCCGGAATTTTCCGGTCCACTGAATGGAAGGCTTCCGGCCGCGATGCCTTTGATGGGCGTCGCGGCTGAAACCCGCTCCCGCTAACATATCTTCCCCCCGACGAACTACTCACTGCTGCGCCCGACAGCGCACGCCTCTTGCCCTTTCAGCCAGCTATCCTGTCTGTAACTTCACTCTGGAAGATAATGTCCTCGTTCTCTCGTTCGATTAATTGCCTGCAAAACTACCAAGTTGTTTCAGGGGAAAAAAGTAGGATCATTGTATCCACGATAAACTTTTCATACATATGGATGCATTTACCATACACTGATTGCCTACCATAATTTGCATTACCGCAATGTTGTGCAAGTTACTTGGGTTCATCAATTTACATTTTTCGATTTTACTAGGACATTATAGGAACAAAGAAGAAGGTTAAGCTGCAAATTTGTCCTATAGTTCCAAACCAGGAGCCATATCATGCTACGGCATGATTACCCGTCCTGAATTTTTCATTATCTATATACGGATTAGAAATTCTATCCTCTTTACAAATGGACGAGCAGTAATCATATTCTGTTCAGTTCTAGTCAAGCCTAAAAGCAATCCTACTTACAATTGCCTTCACAAAGGGAGCCGCCAGAATGGAAAAGAAGCTGCTTGAACTGGCTGTGGAAATCGTGCAGGCCCAAGCCTCAATGAGTAAGATGTCGGGAGAGGAAATCGAGCTGGCGCTGGTGCGTGTATACAATGCATTGCACAAGATGCGCCTTGCGGAGGATCAGGGCAGATCGATCATACTGGGAAGCGCCGAGCTTCAGGCGATGAGCACTCCGGAGCTCGATCCCCGCTCTTCGATACAGGAGGATAAAGTCACCTGTATGGAGTGCAAATCGGAATTCCGCCAGCTCACTGCCAACCATCTTCGCACTCATCAGCTCACGCCGCGCGAGTACAAGAAAAAATGGGGTTTTCCCCTCAAACAGCCCCTGGCGGCGCGCATGCTCACCAAACTGCGCAGCAAATCCGCAAAGAAACGAGGCCTCCCCGAAAAATTACAGATCTACCTCGATCAGAAGAAGAGAAATAAGCAGATAACGGCAAGCCAGGCTTCCATGGGAAGAGCGGTCCGGTCTCCGGCCTGAAATGCATGATGCGAACTCCAGCCCGAAAGAAGGAATCCGCCGGGTCAATTCTCGTCTGAGCGGGGATAGCAATTCAGGGGACAGGAAGCGCACAGGGGCTTTCGGCGGCAGTACAGATGGCCGGTACGAACCAGCAGGGCGTGGTATTCCTGATAGAGTTGCACATCGGGCTCCATCACCCCCATGAAGTACTCCCGGAGTTCATCGTAACCCATAGGACCGTCTATCCATCCGTGCCGGGAGAAGATCCGGTAGGTATAGGCGTCGACCACAAAAGAAGGTTGATGCGCGGCATACAGAACGATGCTGTCAGCCGTCTCCGGGCCGATGCCGCGGATTGCGAGCAGGTCGAGCCGCAGATCCTCCATCTCCCGGGACAGAAATTCTTCCAGGTTGCCATCCCATTCCGTGAGTACATGCTCGCAGACGGACCTGATCTTTCGCGCCTTCTCGTTATAGAACCCGGATGGCCGTATCAAAAGCGCAAGCTGGTGAGCAGGAAGGCTGCAGACCGCCTCGAAGCCGAGAACGCCGTTCTCCCTAAGGTTGGCAATCGCCTTTGCCACGTTCTTCCAGGCCGTATTCTGGGTCAGAATCGCGCCCAGTATAACCTCGAAGGGAGTATCCGCCGGCCACCAGTGCTGGGGGCCGAAAGCTTCGTAGAGCCGATCATAGATTTCTCCCAGCAGTTCCCTCCTGCTCCCGCTCATTCCATTCCGATTCCGTCGATCGGCGTCCCGCATTTTCCGCATGCGCCGTCTTTTATGTTGCGTTTTTTGGTGGAGTAGCCGAACCGCTCGATCAGCACCTCCCCGCAGGAGCGGCAGAGAGTGTTCTCCCCGTCGTCCCCGGGAATGTTCCCTGTGTAGACATAGCTGAGTCCTGCCTCCAAGCCGATCTCCCTGGCTCTCCTGATCCTTTCGACCGGCGTCGGTCCCCTGTCGGTCAGGCGGTAGGTGGGGTAGAACCGGCTGACATGCCACGGGATTTCGATGCCCAGCCTCGCCAGGAAACGCGCTATCTCCCGCAGTTCCGCTTCGCTGTCGTTCAGGCCCGGGATGAGAAGCGTCGTAACCTCGACCCAGATGCCTCTTTTCTTCATGGCCTCGATAGTAGAAAGAACCGGCTTGAGGCGCGCCCCGCACTGCTCCTGGTAGAACTTGTCCGTAAACGCCTTCAAATCCACGTTCGCGGCCCCCAGGTACGGAGCAATCGCCTCCAGGGCTTCGCGGGTCATATAGCCGTTTGTGACGAAGACATTCGCCAATCCGCGCTCCCGCGCCTTGACCGCAGTATCCAGCGCGTACTCCATGAAAATCGTCGGTTCGGTATACGTATAGGAAATCGAAGCACATCCGGCCTGTTCGGCCCCTTTCACGATTTCATCGGGAGGAATCTCCCTGCCGAATATCTTGCCGTGCTCCCGGGGATACTGGGAAATATCGGCATTCTGGCAGAAAAGGCACCGGAAATTGCACCCGGCGGTCGCAATGGAAAAGCTGGTTGTTCCGGGGAGAAAATGAAAGAGCGGTTTCTTTTCGATCGGGTCGACGTTCTGCGCCACCAGGGCGCCGTAGACCAGGCTCCAGAGCTTCCCGTCCCGATTTTCCCGAACGCCGCATTTACCGACTGCGCCCGGTTCTATATGGCAATGTTGTGAACAGAGGAAGCAATGAACCCGGTTTTCATCGAGCGGTTTGTAGAGCATCGCTTCTTTCATGCTCAATCCTTTCGACTGGGTTCAAACGGTCAGACCATTCCGGAGGAAACCTTCTGCATGCTGACTTTACTGCTCTCCTCCCGCGTTTCGGAGGCTCGCCAGCATAGAGAGCGGACGGAGGCATTGGCAACACCGGTGGGGATTTCCGTAAAAATCGGGGTTTGGATGGTTCGGAACAGGCTCCTCATATCTATGCGCATCGCAATGAAATGCCCGAAGGGATGCCTTTGCAGGAAAGACGATCGTTCCAAGAAGTGGAAGTATTTCAGCATGGCAAAAGGGAGGACGAAACAGGTGCGCCATTCGAGCGGAAATTTTCCGCAAAGGATCCTGGAAGCCATCTTGCGCAACTGGAAAACACTGAAGAACCGGGCGTGGGTATAGAAGGATTCCTTCCAGAACTTTTCCAGGAAGGAATGAACCCTGCCGATCGAGTATCTGTTCAAAACCCCGATCAGAACATTGTGGCGAGCCACACGAAATGCCTCCCGCAACGTTTGCATCGGATCATCCACGAACTCCAGGGACGTGATTATGGCTACGGTATCGAATTCATTGTCCTCGTAAGGAAGGTGCTCGGCAAAACCCCGGTCCAGCCGAACCCTGCTGCCCAGCCTCCGGCGTGCGAGCTCCAGGCTGGGCAGAGAAGGGTCTATTCCCGCAACCATATGGCCTCGCGATACGAGCCACTCCAGGAACATACCGCTCCCGCAGCCTACTTCGAGCACCCGTTGAGGAGAAACGGGCGACCAGACTTTCAGGAGCAGACTCTTCTGGAATTCGAAAACTGTGCGTCCCGGTTCGGAGCGAAACCAGTTTTCGTAGCTCTCCGTATCATTCAGCCTGAAAATATAACTCACAAGACATCCCCATAGCCCGAAAATCACTCATCCCGAAGAACGGCCCCCTGCGAACCCGAAGAAACCATGCGGGCGTAGCGCGAAAGGTATCCCGTTTTGATCCTGGGCGGACGCGGCTTCCATGCTTCCCTGCGTTTGGCCAGCACGGCCTCGTCCACGAGCAATTCCAACTTCTTATTAGGAATATCTATAAGGATTTCATCTCCATTTTCAATCAAGGCGATCGGTCCGCCCTCGGCCGCTTCCGGGGAAATGTGCCCGATAGCGGCACCCTGCGAACCGCCGCTGAACCGGCCGTCCGTTATGAGGGCAACGTCCTTGCCAAGCCCCCTGCCCATGATGGCCGCGGTCGGCGTAAGCATCTCCTGCATCCCGGGTCCGCCCTTGGGACCTTCGTAGCGGACGACGACAACATCTCCCGCCTTGACCTTCCCGGCAAAGATAGCATCGGAGGCCTCGGATTCGCTCTCGTATACTATCGCCGTGCCTTTGCGAGTAAGCATCTCGGGCGCAACGGCAGACTGCTTCACAACCGCTCCCTGCGGAGCGACGTTGCCGTACAGCACTGCGATTCCGCCCTGCTCATGGTACGGATTTTCCAAAGGCCGAATTATCTCGGAATCCAGGACGCTCACATCCTTGATATTTTCCCCCACCGTTTTCCCGGTGACGGTCCTGGCGTCCAATTTGATCAGGTCGCGGCGGGTAAGCTCTTTCATGACGGCCTGAACACCGCCGGCGGCATTGAGTTCTTCCAGGAAATGGGGCCCGCCCGGCCTCAGGCTGCAAAGATGAGGCGTCCGGGCGCTGACTTTATTGAAAAGATCGAGATCCAGCTTGATGCCGGTCTCATTCGCAATGGCGGGGAGGTGCAGGGCCGTGTTGGTCGAACACCCGAGCGCCATATCGACGGCCATGGCGTTCTCAAAAGCCTCACGGGTGGCGATGTCGCGCGGCAGCACGTTTTGGGCAACAAGGTCCAGGATGCGCATTCCCGCTTCTTTTGCGAGTCGAACGCGCGCAGCGGTCACGGCGGGGATGGTACCGTTTCCGGGCAAGGCAAGCCCGATCGCCTCCGACAGGCAGTTCATCGAGTTGGCGGTAAACATACCGGCGCATGACCCGCATCCCGGACAGGCATTGTCTTCGAGATCCTCCAGTTCGGCCTCGGACATCTTCCCCGCACAGAACGACCCGACGGCTTCGAAAACAGAGATCAGGTCGACGTCCTTGCCGCCCGCTTTGCCCGCCAGCATGGGACCGCCGCTCACCAGGATGGCCGGAATATTCAATCGCAGCGCCGCCATGAGCATTCCCGGCACCACCTTGTCGCAGTTCGGTATCAAAACGAGCCCGTCGAACGGATGGGCCATCGCCATGATTTCGATGGAATCAGCGATAATTTCACGGCTGGCAAGGGAATAGCGCATTCCGGCATGATTCATCGCGATGCCGTCACACACTCCGATAGTGCTGAATTCCATCGGGGTTCCGCCGGCAAGGCGAATACCCGCCTTGACCCCTTCCGCTATCTTGTCCAGGTGGATGTGGCCAGGGATAACCTCGTTTGCGGAGTTGACCACTCCGATCAGAGGCCGGTCGATTTCGGATTTCGTATACCCCATTGCCTTAAAAAGGGAACGATGAGGGGCTTTCTCAACACCCTTTTTCATCAAATCGCTTCGCATCTTTTTGCTTTCTCCTTTTTGGAAACGGAATCATCCGGGGTTAAGGCGAAACGTATAATAATTACTGGATTTCTCACACTTTTGGAAGTGTAAATGCGGAAAAGATGCACCCGGTCCCCCTCGGCTTGATAATAGTTTTTGCACTTTATATAATTCGATTTACCCGGTTCGAATTTGCGCACATTTAAAAGAATCGATGCAAATATCATGAGCTACCTGTTTGGTCCCGTACCGTCGCGCCGTCTGGGGCGCTCCCTGGGGATAGACGTAATCCCCGCAAAAACATGTTCCTTCGACTGCATTTACTGCGAGTCCGGTCCCACGACCCATTTGAGCATGAAGCGGGAAGAATTTGCCGATCCTGCGGCGGTCCTGCGCGAACTGGACCTGTTCTTCCGCAAGTTCCCGAACGGAGCGGACGCCCTTACGTTTTCGAGCGCAGGCGAACCGACGCTGTATGCCTGCATGGGAGAGCTGATTGCCGGGATAAAGGCCAATCACCCTGAATGCCCGCTTATCGTTCTCACCAACGGCTCCCTTCTCTGGGACCCCGACGTCCGGGCCGATCTTCTCAAAGCGGACAGGGTCGTCCCTTCGCTCGATGCGGTCACTCCGGAAATCTTCCGCCTTATAAACAGGCCGCATCCTGCGGTGGATCTTTCCGCCGTCATCGAGGGGATTCGGGCATTCCGCCGCGAATACAAAGGGGAACTGCACCTGGAGATCATGCTTGCAGCCGGCGTCAACGACAGCCCCCCAGAGCTTCAAGCCCTGGCGCACGCCGCCGGCACGCTCGGCGCCGACCGGATCGAACTGAACACCGTCGTCCGGCCTCCGGCAAGATCGGGAACAAAAGGTTTGGCAAGGGATATGATGGAGCACGCCGCCGCGTATTTTCCATGCGAACGCACCGGCATAATCGGCGCATTCAGCACATCGGCCGGCCACGCGGCAGAGGATAACCTGGGCCCCCGTATCCTTCAGACAATAGAAAGGCGGCCCTGCACCCTCTCGGAACTGGCCGCCTCGCTGGGTGTATCGGAAAGCAGGCTCGAATCGGAATCCAGGAAGCTGGAAGAACAGGGAAAGCTTGCGTTGCGAACTTTCGACGGCAGGCAGTTCCTCTGTCCCGCCGAATAGACTCTCCTCATTCGACATTAAACTTTCGGGAGCAGCGCTTTTGTGGGAGAGGCTTTTAGCCTCGCAGGCTGTTGAAAAAGCCCTCAATCCGTCACCCCGACAAAAGTCGGGGTCCAGAAGTGCTTGAAAACACTGGGTTCCGGCTTTCGCCGGAATGACGACCACCGATGATTTTATAGTTTGTCATCAATCTGAGAGGCTTTTAGCCTCGATGCCTTTTCTCTTGCAGCTAAAAACATCGCGCCTGCAAGCCGCTCCCACAGAGACGTGTTTTGAAATTCTCCCCCGGCTACTGCGCTCATCACATCGGGGTGTCGTGCTTCATTGCCGGAGGGGTGGCCAGGATTTCAACCGGCTTTTCCGGCAGCGTCCTGGCAATCAGCGTGTTCTTGAAGAGCTTTTGTGCCATCTGCTGCACCTGCTGGGGCGTAATCGATCTGATAAGGTCCGAGTAACGCTGATCGTAATCCCAGCCCAACCCGAGCACCTCGTTCAGGGCCGCGCTCTGCGCCTTTCCTTCCAGTGTCTCCCGGCTCAGTTTCTGGCTGACCAGCATCGTTTCCTTGGCCTTGTCGAGTTCGGCCTGGGGTACGGGCTCATCCGCAAGCCGCTTCAGGTTTGAGAGAACTACCCCCTGCACCTTCTCCAGGTTGCCCATGGTGGTCTGGGTGATTACGCCGAAATACCCGGCGCTTTTCCCATAAAACGGGAAAGCGTGCACTACATAGACCAGGTTTTGATTTCCGCCTCTCAGTGCCTCGAAGATCCTGCCCGAAGGGGAACCACCGCCGGACAGAACGGCCGTCATGACGTCCAGGACCGGCCTCTCGGTGTTGTTCACATCCATGCCGTTGGTCCCGATAAACAGGCCGGCACTGTTCTTTTCGTTCTTGATCTCGACCTTCCGGTTTTCCTTCAGCGGGCGGGTCTCGTCAGGCAATCCGAGTTTCACCGGAGCGCCGGACCATCCTCCGAATTTTTCCTGGATCTGCGCGGCCGTTTTCGCCGGATCGACGTCTCCGTAAACGGCCAGCACCGAATGGGTCGGGTTGACCATCTTCCGGTAGAAGGCAAGCACATCCTCCCGCTTCAGGGCGCCGACGGATTCCACTGTGCCGAGCTTGTCATTTCCGTACGAAGAGTCATGGAAATAGTTCTTCTTGAACAGGCGCATGACCTCGGACTGCCAGTTCTCGTCAGAGCGCTTGATGGCTACCAGGGTGTCCTGTCGCTGCCTTTCCATTTCATCGGGCGGAAACTGTGAATTCAGAACGATATCGGCCAGGATGCCGAGCGCAGTGTCGAAATCCTCCTTCAGCACCTTGATGGAAACGTGATAGGTGTTGTTGTCGGATGTGGCCGTAATCACTCCCCCCGAATCCTCGATCTTTTTCATCAATTCGAGCTTGCTCAGAGTGTTGGTGCCCGCCGTCAAAAGGGAAGCGGTAAAGGCGGAAATTCCGGGTTGTTTCCGGTCTTCGAGGGTGAGGCCGCCCAGCCCATACAGGTTGAGGGAAACGAGCGGCAGATTGGAATCCTGTTTTATCAGTGTCTTCAGTCCGTTGTTCAACCGGGCGAATTCGACGGCGGAACCCGGCGGAGGAGGGCAGACTTCCGGAACGGCTGCTGTCTGGCCTCCCTGCTGCCCGGCGGAAAGGGGCTTGATCACCGCAACGCTCATCCGGTCGAAGAGCAGATAGCGCCGGGCGGCGGACTGTACCTGCTCAGCGGTTACCTCGCGAATCCCGTCGACGTATTCCTCGTCATAGTAGGGGTCTCCGGTCATCATGTAGGAAGACGCAAAAGAGGCCGCCTGCGCAGAAACGGAAGCCTTGTTGAAAATGTGACCGGCAATGGCCGTCTTTTTCGCTTTTTCCAGGTCGGGAGCACTGACGAGGGCGGTTTTGAATCCGTTCACCTCTTCCTCGATCTCCTTGAGAGCTCCCGGCCACTGATTGGGCGTGAGGGAAACGGATACCACGAACTGGCCGCGCACGAATCCCGGCGTCCAGTTCGAAGCTCCGATCGAGAAGACCTTGTTTTCCTGCTCCTTCAAACGGCAGTAAAGGCGGCAGGTCTCACCCTGGCCGAGCAGATTGGCAAGGACGTCCAATGCATACATGTCCTTGTCGTAGGCGGTCACGGAAGGAAACCCGACCATCGCCTGCACGATCCTGGTAATCGGAACTTCTTTTTCCTCCCATCGAACGCTTGTCTGAACAGGCTCTTCCGGCAAAACCACCTGGTCGGACTGCCCGGGTTGAAAATTCCGGGTTTTGTCCACGATAAACTGCAGCGCCTCGGTCGGAATCACGCCTCCCGAGACCACGATGGTGATGTTTTCCGGCTGGTACCGCTGCTTGTAATAATCGAGAAGAGCTTCCCTGTCCTGCTTTATGAATACTTCCTCGTATCCGATGACCGGGTTGCGCACCGGGCTCCTCTGGTAGGCCGTCTGCATGAAGAGCCTCCAAAGCTCCGTATTCGGATTGCTCTCCCCCATTTTCATTTCCTGCTGGATGACGGGCTTTTCCCTGCTCACCTCTCCGGGATCGATCACGTTTTCTGAAACATAGGAGACGACCAGGTCAAGGGCGTCCTTCCAGCGATCGGCCGCCGTATTGATGTAGTAAACGGTCCTGTCGTAGCTCGTATAGGCATTGGTGGATCCGCCTATGGCTTTGAGACGTTCCTTGGCCTGAGCTTCCGTGAAAGAACGGGTCGAACCGCCCGCCACGACGTGTTCGAGATAATGCGAAAGCCCCGCACGCATGTATTTGCCTTCCAGGACGGAACCCGCACGCACGAAAGCCTGGACCGATACCAGTTCGGCGCCGGCCTGCTGGTGTACGAGCACCGTCAGGCCGTTTTTCAAAACAACGAAAAGATCCTCCGGCTTCGAAGCAATAGTGCGCTGCACGGACTGGCGCAGCTCCGGTGAAATCAGCCGGCATTCCTTTCCCTGGTCGGGTGGCGCGGCAAACGCCGAACCGAAAAATACGGCCGGAACAAGAGCCACGGCAACGATAACCCATCTCAACATCGCAAATTCCTTTCGTTGATCAGTCCCAGCCCCTTTGGGTACAAACGTTTGCCCTTAATTGTAATGGGCCGGTCAATAGCAGAATATGACAGGGTTTAATGTATGTTCTCTTGTGACCGGACGCACCGTGGGTAGCGTCACAATTCGGCGAAAGATTATAGAACGCCCTTTTCGACAAGGCCGCACAGATACTGGTGCCGGTTTATGATGCCGGCCTCGGACGCCCAGGACACGGGCGGAATCCGCATTTCTATGATCTGCCAGCCCGCGGCCCGGCTGAATCCGATCTCGACGGCGATTTCGTTCAATTGCACCGAACGCAGCAGAGGGGCCACGTCGCATGCGATGAATCCCAGGCAGGAATGGGAAGGGAATACTGGGTGGCAGGAGACGGGATCGTCCGGATCGCGTCTGTGAATCGCTATACAGTCGTAGTTTGCGAAAATCAGGCGAAATCGCTCCACGAATTCCAGTTCTTCCTGAATAATCAGAGGATTATATCTTTCTGCAACCACCTCCAGGTCGTGAACATCCTGGACGGAATATGCCGCCGAGGCGATATCCGGCCCCATTGCGCGCAGAGGGAAACGAAAGTCCGAGAGAACGGAATCTTTCCTGTGGCCGTAGTAGAGCCTGGTGCGGGGATGGGGGCTGCCGAACAGCTGAAAAAGGACTTCCTGGGAAACCCTGGACTTGCGAAGTCTGTAGCTGAAGCTGCTGGGATAGGTCTCTTTCCC
>JAEZXS010000088.1 GCA_023442755.1 Pseudomonadota bacterium
ACCCAGTATTGGTACTGAGGCCGCATGGGGCTGATCCGACCGCGGGAATTTACGCCAAGGATGCGCCCTTCCCAGCGGCGCATAGAATAGCCTCCCAGCCACATTCCGATTTTGGACCGGCCCGTCAGCCAGTCAAAAGCCAGAGGAGGAGTCCACTGCTCGCGCGGCTTGTCCAGGTTGCTTTCGAGAACAGCCGCCGTCTGCGGATCCCCCTGCCGGGTCAGCCACGTCCAGGGGTCGTAATCGGCAGCGTCGAGCCGCACCAGGTGCAGCCCAAGGTCCTGGTATGTCCATGCAGCATGGCATGCGGCACATTCCATCCTGTCCAGGTGGCCGGGAATCCTGTGATTGAGGGGCTCCTTCCCGGCAGGTTCACGCCCCAGCACGGGTATCCTGTGAACTTTCCCGTCGACTTTGGATGTCAGGGAAAAAACCCCTTCCTTTTCGGCCGTGTTCGTAAGCAGATGCCCTCCCGTGGTGACGAGAACGCGCGACCCCGGCTCAAGACGGTACCGGCCGTTGGCCTTTGCCGCCCGCAATGCCCGGGTATCCGCTGGCTTTACCTCGACGGTCTTCGGGGGGGTTCCAGGCTTGCCGTGGCAGTCCTCGCAACGCACGCCGACCTGCCCCGCCGATTGCGAATGAATCTTCCCCTCGCCCATGAGTTCCTCGACCGGATGGCAGTCTATACAGTGCATCCCTCTCTCCTGGTGAATATCAGGGATGAGGAAATGATAGGAATGCCTGTTCGCGCTCGGAAGCACATCCGGATCGCGGGCCTCGAAATTGTAAGCCAGGGAATGGTCCCGTTCGAAAAGACCGGCATAGTCCGCTCCCACACGGTTTCCATTATGGCATTGAAGGCACTGCGAACTGGGGATTGCCGTCGTCAGCCGGTGCGAATGCGAGGCATCACCCGGTGGTGCGAGTTTCCGGTCCGGTTCGATGCCGTTTCTTTCGTTGAGTACGTGGCATGCAGCACACCCGGCGCCGCCTTTCTTCAATCCGCCGGAACTATCCGATACCCCGGTCGTTCCCAGGTGGCAGCGCAAGCACCGTCGCCGCAGAAGATCGTCCACCAGGGCCCCGGACTCCTCTTCCGCCGGCGCCATGGCGAGGTCGTCGACGGAGGCGGCCGCATAGCGCGCAGCGGTATCCGGCTGGGCGCCCCAGAGATAGCGCGTCTGGTTGATGATGCCGGCCGCAGTGGACATGAGCGTCCGCTTTACCCACCCGGCCTGGGCTTCATGGCAGCGGCCGCAGGCAAACGAAGGGTTCGTGAGGTCGGAAGGATTTGCGACCAGGCCTTCGTGGGCGCCGTCCTTATCGGATTTGTCCTCGTGTCCGCGATGGCATTCAGTACAGGATCCGGCATGGCTCCGGCTCATAGCCTCAACCTGGCGATGGCAATCCGTGCATGACGAGGCACCGGCCGCAGAAGGCAGCAGAAGCATGCAAAAAATGAACAGTGCAGCCGGAAACGCTTTCATTTGCCCTTTTCCAGAAAGAAACGGTCCACCTTTTCCTGGTGGGCCGGGAGTGTTGCCCGCACAAACGCATCATCGGGGTTCGCCCAGACGGGATCGTCATAGCGCCCGTGACAGGGAAGGCAGGGCGCCACCCTGAGGATGCGCTTCAACTCGGCTTCATTGAAAGGACGCGCGCCCGGATGGGTCGTCGCTGCCAGGGGGAGCCCGCGTGCATCTGACAGGCTCTCCCACGCAAACCCCAGCGGGTTCACGTCAGGTTTCAGCAGAGAGATAAACCCGTTCGCACTCCAGTCTTTCCCGGCCTGGAAAAAGCCCTGTCCGATCCCCAACGCTTTCGGGTCAGAATGGCACTCCTCGCAGGACCGCACCTCCGTACGGGTCGTATGCGGGGAAACGGGAGTCGATACTATTCCGTGCTCGAAACCCGGTCCCTTGAAGACCTTGTTTTCGAGCCCCGACAGGGGGCGCCCCTCGGCATCGAGTTCCGTATAGATTACCTGGCATCCCGGCTCGATTACCGATACCCGACCCTTGGAATTGATACCAAGGGTGGGCTTTTCAAACCTGTAGTAATCCCGGGTCTCCTGCCATGCTCCCTCCGTGCTTTTCCCGAGCATCGTGTCCGGCATGGCCTCCCCCCGGCGCCTGTAGTCGTGGCAGCCGTAGCACTGGGGGACCCAGCGGCTGTGGCAGGACGAGCACTCCATCCGTGCAGGGCCGTGCCCAGGAATGCGATGATACTTGTCGTCGCTGATTATGGGACAGGGATGGTCCTTCTGATCGAGCTTGCTCCTGAGAATCAACCTGCCGTCTTCTTTCCTGAGATTCAACAGGGTGGTTCCCCGCTCCGTACTTCCCAATTCGGCTCCGACAGGATCGGACATCTTGAGCGCCCTCGCCTGCCAGACGGCTTCCTCGTCCCGTGGCTGTATCTTCCCGGTTCGGGGCGGCTCCCCCGGCGAGCCGTGACAGTCAGTGCAGCGGATTTCCACCTGGTCGCGCATATGGCCGTATATCCGGCCGTTGCCCATGATTTCGCTCCCGGTGTGGCAGTCGATGCATGCAAGGCCTTTTTCGAAGTGGACGTCGGGGACGAGCCGCCGAACATCCCTTTCCCCCGAGAGTTCTCCGAGATTGGGCCTGCCGGCGTGGTACGGGGTGCCATATCCGTCCGCTTCCATCAGCCCCGTAAAGGAAAGGCCGATGCGTCCGGACCGGTTATGGCAGCGCAGACACTGGTCAACTGGAATGGCCGTGGTGAGTTGATGCCGGCGGGCGTAGCCCGGCTTATTCCTGGGCAGTGTGGGGTCGCCCCCCTCGTAGACAGCTTTGTCATTGTAGAGCGCATGGCATGCGGCGCAACCCGATGAATGCGCGGAAGGCCCGTCGTCGCGCGCGCTCCGGAGATGGCACCGGGCGCAGAATTTTCGCCACTGATCGTCGGCCGGGCTTCCCGACACCTGCAGGCCGGCCCCCGCAACATCCCTGGGGATCGTTCCCTCCAGGGACTCCATCAGGGGAATCGAGGGGAGGGTCGCCTGTTCGCCTCCAAGCGCAAGGGGGCCGGTCACGGGGGCCGAAGCATACAGAGGATCGTCCGAAGGCTGGACGCCCCACGAGTATCTCAGGCTCGCTATAACCCCGCTCATGGTTGCCATGATGCCTTTTCGCACCCTGTCGGCGGAATTCTGGTAGTCGGCCTTCCTCCCCGCATGGCACTGCCCCCCGGGCCGGGCGCACGTCTGATCTATGACGGACAGATCCGATGGATTGCGCCCTCCGATAAGGCCCCGGTGCGCGACCTCGACTGTCACCCCCAGCCCGTCGCCTCCGTGGCAGATCACACATCCGAAAGAATCTACCGGATGCGAGGAACTGATTTCCTCTATCCCGTCATGGCAGGTAAGGCACCGCTCCACCCTTCCGGTCAGAGCGGGCCGGATTTCCTTAATGCGAAGCGGTGTACGCCTGGCATCTTCGACTTTGCGGGTCAGTTCGGCTTCGGACACGCTGTTCTTCAGCGATTCGGCGAGAAGTACGGCGCGGGTCTCGTTATGAGCCCTCTGGTAGACCTTCCACGGCTGTCTCTCCTCCCTGACCGCAACGATAACGAGCAGCGCGATCAGAACGAGACCGAGCAACGGAAAAAGCGCCGTTTCGAGGGGACTCCGCTTCCCCCTATGCTTGTCACCAGAAAACATGCCGCAACCAGACCCGGGGGACCAGTCTCACCCCGTCCTCTCATTCCTGAAGCGTTTGCCGGTAAGATATCCAGGCATCGATGAATCAATTCGGGAACTGTGATGTAACCCGCATCCAGCACGGAGGCAAGTCGCTTCAGCCCGGACTGACGGGCTCAGCTTCCCATTTCGAAAGGCACTTCCACTATGGCCCCCTGCGTATTCGTTCGTTTTGCCATAAGGACGACTGCAACGAAGATCAAAGACAACGAATAGCTGAACAAAGGAATGAGCAGCCTGGCTGCGTTGAGTTCCGCGCCCCAGATAGCCATGGTCGCGATCCCGGCGAGCCCGGCAAGTAAAAGCGCAATACCCATGGGCGACGAAATCACTTTGATCCGTCCCCAATATTCGATGCAGGTGCCGGCTACAACCACTATGATCGAGACTATCATGCCCACGAACATGGGATGGGCGCCCAGGAGGAACTGGGGGAAGCTGATCACGTACCACCCCACGCCGGTGCCGGCCCCCGCAAGCGCGGCAGCGATAGCAGCCCGCCTCGATATTGCGTTCCAGAAAAGACCGATCACCACGAGTGGAAACAGGGCAGTGTTCCTCAAAACGAAACCGACGATAGTCCAGAACTCCACGCCGCTCGGTATCAGAATGGCAAAGCCGACGGTCAGGGCCGACAACAGGAAGATGGATATCCGAGACACGCGGATAAGCTCGACCGATGACGCATTCGGCTTGAAATACCGGTAAATGTCGTTCGCCGCAACGGTTCCGCCGGAGAGGATGCAGGAGGAAGCCCACCCCAGGGTCGTAAAATAGAGCCCCATGACCACAATGGTGGATAAAATGACGGAAGGCATGTTGGAGGCGATCATCGGCATCGCCTGGACGGAATGGATTGCAGGAAAGAGCACCTTTGCGGCTAGACCGGCAATCGGGGCCAGGATGACAACGGGGATAAAGCCGAGCGCCACGTAGATGATCCCTTTGCGGCCGGCGTTCACCGTTTCGCAGGACATCACTATCTGCAGTGCGCCCTGGGCCGCGAAGGCGTTAACGACGAAGGTAAAAAACCACATCATCACTGTGCCGGGATAGTGCGAAGGAAGAATATCGAAAAACCTCGGTTCGAGGGCGATGATATTCTGCCACCCTGCCATTTTGACCCCCACGACGGCGGTTACCAGAAGGGCGAGCAGTTGCCCGATGGTCAGGATCTTGCCGTTGTACGAGATGGCGTGCATACCGCCCAGGATGGTGTATGCCAGGAAAGAAATGACGGTGAAAATAACCGATGTCCACACGGACCAGCCCAGGATGGCGGAGAAAAATGCAGAAGCGCCCACCACGGAACTTACGGTAAAGATAGTAAAATTCAGGGCAGTTATGATTCCCGAAATGAGTTTGAGGAACGGGGATCCGAATCGCTGGGAGATGAAATCCGGCAGCGTGATCATGCAGAGTTTTCTGAAGGCCCCTCCCGTAACGAAAAGGATGACGAAAAACATCGACATCCTGGCGATACCGAACCAGGCGGAAGCGATTCCATCCCTGTGGGCAAGCTCCACTATGGCCGCGATGGTATTGCCTCCCCAGAACGCAAACAGGGAGAAGAATATGCTCCAGGCGCTGAACGAGCGTCCTCCCACCGACATGTCTTCGTGTTGTTTCACGCGCCTTTGAGCCAGCACTCCC
The DNA here is from genome assembly GCA_023442755.1 of Pseudomonadota bacterium. Classification (GTDB taxonomy): domain Bacteria; phylum Desulfobacterota; class Syntrophobacteria; order Syntrophobacterales; family Syntrophobacteraceae; genus SbD1. The sequence goes on from JAEZXS010000088.1 coordinate 5,384, forward strand.
ATGCCGGCCAGCACGAGTATCCCCAGGATAAGAAAGCTCATTTGAATCATTTGGGTGGACATGATAAAATAGATCCTTTTCGTAGACTGGGCAAAAATCAGCGATCAACCGTGCTCCTCTTTGGTCTCGCACGTTTTTGCGCGCCCTTTACGGAAAGGGTTCCGCCCATAGAAAACAATTCTTCTGCATGCTCGAGGTGCGACTGAGATTATGGATGAGCGTTTTGTGAATGTTGAACAAGCTCTGCGAAATACCAGGGGGATCCTGGACGTAGGCTGGCTTACGGACGAAGACAGGCAGATCGTCTCCCGGCATGAAGTGGAACTTCAGGAAAAAGGCCTCGGTGGTCTTGGAAAATACTGCAACGAGGGTGTTGCCAGCGTGCTTTCGCGGCAGTTTGTGTGCGTCGTGCTCAACAACAACGCTTTCAGACATGCCAGTAAGCCCTGTCTCTCGTGGGAGGTGGGAGATGTCGTGATCGGTGAGGAAATTTCCGACAGCAAGCATCTCGAATTCCTCAAAGCCAGCGGCAATGTAAAAGTGATCGGAAAAAACTTCGTTATGTATTTTGACAGGGTCAAAGCCTGTGCCGGACGTCCCCCCGTTTTCGTCTGCCGCGCACTGGCCTTCCCTGAGATAGAAGACGTTCCAGGGGTCCGGGACGTTCTCTCCGCCTCACCGATCGGATCGGCTGACGTTTATCTGAAGAACAGGTTCGGATGGAAAACCAACGTCACGGTACTTGGCACCATCCTGATCGGGTTCAATTATGCCGAATCCGATTATCTTGCCGAAAAAAGAAATCCTTCGTCAGTGCAGAAGGATCTTTCCAAAGAATAATACGATCAGGCCCGTCCGTTGAAGCTTTTTCAGCGTTGCCGGGACGGCGGGAACATGAAGAATAAAAAAAGAGGGGTCCTTTTCGAAGCCCCTCTTTTTTATTGGTCTAACTTAGGCCTTCGGCTGAAGAGCCCGGAAAGTCTTGATCCATTTCATACCGCTGCGGTCTCTGCCCATTATCAGGTCGGCAGCGCGCAGGGATATAACGGTGTGGTTCTTCATCGGGTTGCAGATCGGGCAGCTCAGACCGGCTTCAACGGACATGGCCATGAAGAAGGCAGTGAGGTTTTCGCGATCCGGCATGCCGAACGAAATATTGCTTGCCCCCATGGTGATGTTGACGCCGAACTTGTCAACAATCATCCGGACCGCATCCAGTACCATTTTGCCCGCACGCCATTCCGTGCCGAGCGTCAGGACCAGAGGATCGATGACGATGTCTTCGGGGCCGATGCCCAGCTTATCGGCTTCGTCGATGATCTGGGCCGCATACTTGAACCTGTCCTCGGTGGTCTTCGGGATACCGGCATCGCCGCTGCAAAGACCGATTACGGAGCAGCCGTATTCCTTGATGAGAGGCAGGACGGTCTTGAGGCGCTTGGTCTCGGCGCTGACCGAATTGACCATGGGGCGTGCACCGTCTTTGCAGTAGTGCTTCAGCGCCGCTTCCAGGGTCTCGAGCTTGGGAGAATCGATACAAATGGGGAAATCGTCCGTTACGGCCCGGACTTCTTCGATAAGCTTGACCATCAGGGCGGGCTCGTCCGCACCGGGGAGTCCGGCGTTGACATCGAGAACGGCAGCGCCGGCAGCAACCTGCGCCACGGCATCCTTCCGCACCAGATCGAACTTCCCTTCCTTGAGTTCCGCCTGCAGCACCTTTCTCCCAGTCGGGTTGATGCGCTCGCCTATCATGAAAACGCCCGTGTCGCGGGTAATACGTACTTCTTTCGTGGGAGACTTGACAATTGTAGTCAGGTTGTTTGCCATTTCCGTTCCTCTCTTAGATCTGTGGCTTTCAAATTCAACGTGAACCAGATTTCTATGCCCTAAGAAGCCAGCACTCGGGCAACCGCTTTCCCGGGGAAGACTGAGCGCTTTCACACCCTTCAGATAAACGAATCCCCGCGGTAACCCAGTTTGCTTGTACCAATGTTTCCCGAAAAGCAGAGGCTGGACTACGCGCGGGGATCTTTGAACCGACCGGCCGGTGCGGGACGTATCCCGCACCGCCTTTTATTCATCACCCTCAGGGTCTATCGCTAGACCCTGCACGATCCTACCAGTCCTTCAGACCGAACTTCTGTGCAAGGCCCAAGGAAGCGGTAGAGGTGTCCATACCGATTGCTTTGGTCTTCTCCATGGAATCCTTCTCGGGAATCTGGAAGGTTCCGGGAACCAGCATCACCAGGCCATGGCTGTTGACAACGGGGAAACCGTTTTCAACATAACCACGGAAACCGTCGGTGATATTGATAACGTTCTTGTAGCCCATCTCCATCATGTATTTTTTTACATAAGCGCCGCGATTTCCACCGTTCTCAGGAGCGCCGCCTTTGCACTGTACATAGTAGGTTGTATCCGGATCGGCAGCCTTGCCGGGAAGGAGCCACCAGGCGAGGCCAGTATCAACACGGATTGCGCCCGGGATATGGCCCTGATCGAATTCGGATTCCATACGCACATCGAGAAGTTTGATCTTGGGGTTTTTCCACCCTTCCTGCTCGATCCACAACTTGTAGAAATCCTTCGACGAGATGCCGATGCCGTACTGCAGGAAAGTAGCTCTCCACTGGCGCAGGCCGTTCTGGAAGAGTTCTTCCGGCTTAGTGGGATTCTCTACGCGTGCAGGGATTTCCTTCTTGATCACATAGCGCGGGGCCTTACCCATTGCATTGAGTTCTGCCTGGGTCCACGGCTTCTTCACGAACTCCTGAAGCTGCTTGTCCGTCCAGTCTTTGCTGTCCGTAGCCCATGCAGCAGAAGTTACCGCAAACGCACACGACATGAAAAGGGCAACTGCCAGTACACCTATTCTGGGTTTCCGGGTGTTCAATTTCACGAATGCTCCTTTCCGCCTTGAAAAAGTTTGACCTTGACTCTACGAATTAGACCTCTTCTTTCAGCGATAACCTAGCTACCTCCCCTTCCACCTCCTGTTTTTCAGTTGACGGATAATAAGATCGGTCCAAACGGGTGACGATAATACCCATTATTATTCGCAGTATATTACTATCATTTAAGGCAGACAAGAGATTTACACTCGAAAACATCCAGTTGACCCATCGGTTTGCCCGACGGGTACGATCTCACAAGGCGGTTTCCGGCGCTGTCAGGGTAAGTCTGATTTTTTTATAGGACTTTCTCTACCTTTTAAGTCAGTGTTTGTCCTACAAATTATCCCTCCGAAACAGTATCGCGGAATCATTTCCGTAAAAAAATTCTTAGGGATATGGCATAACCCGTGTTGACATTCTACATTGTCGTATGTTCTGAGAGACATAAGAGTATTCGTTTCGCACCCATGCATCGGGCCCCCGGCTCTTGCCCGTTGTTGCCCGGTAGACTCATTATACGTATGATACAAGGGAGAGAAGATGCCTGGTTCCACCAGAAGGAGTGTTTTCAGCGTCTGTGCGACCTGCAGCGTGCGATGCCCCATCGAAGTGGAGGTGGAAAACGGCGCCATAAAGCATATCTGGGGTAATCCCCATCTGCTCGGCGGCCGATACCTGTGCCCGCGGGGAACTGCACAAAAGGCCACTCAGGCTGATGCCGAACGCGTTCGCTACCCGATGATCCGGGATGGGGAGCGCGGATCGGGAAAGTGGAGGAAAGCAAGCTGGGATGAAGCCCTGGATTATGTCGCCGACAAGCTCCGCACCATCATCGAAAAGCATGGAGGCGAAAGTGTCGTTCTGGCAGACAGAGGCGGGCCGTTTACCGACCTTCACAAGGCATTCATAAAGGCACTGGGCTCACCCAACTATTTCAACCAGCACGCAACATGCTCCAGCAGCGTCCACAACGCTCATAACGGGATGGCCGGACAGAGGCGAAACACTGTTGCCTACGACTGGAAGAACTGCAAGTACTCCGTCCTCTATTCCAGGAACATCCTGGAATCCATCGGCACCCAGGAAGCAAAGGATTTCATGGACGCCCTCGAAAGGGGCATGAAATTCACCTATACCGATGTCCGGTGGAACTACACGGCGGCAAAAGCCGATCGATTCTTTATTCTCCGGCCCGGAACCGACTATGCATTCAATCTCGCTCTGATAAACGTCATCGTAAAGGAAAAGCTCTACGACGCGGAATTTGTGAACGACTGGGTGGTGGGGATGAAGGAACTGACCGCCTTCATCGAACCATATACTCCTGATTGGGCAGAGAAAGAAACGGGGGTTCCGGCAAAGGAACTCGTCACGATCGCTCACGAACTGGCGGATGCAAAACCGTCGGTGATCATACACCAGGGCTGGATGACGGCGCGCAACCACAACGACTACTACCTGCGCCGTTCGATCTACATGCTGTATGGCCTCCTGGGAGCTTACGAGGCGCCGGGAGGACTTATCTTCAACAAGAACGAGACCCACTGCGGTTTCAAGCCCCTTCGAAAGCTGGTCGACCTGCCCCCGAAGGTAGAGAAGAAACGCTTCGACGGCATCGGCTGGAAATACAAGCACCTCTCCGCAGACTACGGTCTGGGACAGATGCTCCCTCATGCCATACTCAGCGAAGATCCCTACCCGATAAAGGCATTCATCTGCTACCGGTTTGATCCGCTCTCAGCCTATCCCGATCCGGAAGAATTCACCCGGGGGTTGATGAAGCTCGACCTGCTCGTCTCCGTCGATATCAACTTCAGCCATATCGGGTGGTTCTCCGACGTGATCCTGCCCGAGTCGATGTTTCTCGAACGGACCGACCCGGTCATAGTCAAGGGCGGCCCGAAGCCCGCCCTCTGGATCAGGGCTCAGGCGGTGGAGCCGAAATACGACAGCAAACCCAAGTGGTGGATCATCAAGCAGCTTGCCGAGCGGCTTGGCGTAGGCCAATACTTCCCCTACGAAACGATTGAGGAACTGATAGTCTGGCAACTCCAGGATATGGGGTTCTCGCTTGCGGACTTCGACGAAAAAGGCTTCGTTGCGCTCACTCCCAAGCCCATTCTTCTCGACCGCAAAACGGGGCTGGCTTTCAAAACCCCGACAAAGAAGCTCGAATTCCTCACCACCGTGCTCGAGGAAAACGGCATCCCCTCTTTTCCGCCTTACGAAAGCCCCGCTCCGCCCCCCGAGGGCCATTACAGGCTGATCACCGGAAAAATCGCCACCCACACTCAGGGGACCACGCTCAATAACGTCTATCTCAACGAAATCCAGTCCGAGAACAAGCTCTGGATAAACAGCGCCGAGGCCGAAAAGCTCGGAATCGCGCACGGAGACCTCGTGGACGTTTCGTGCGAAGGCGTCAGCCAGAGGGCCGAAGTCGCCGTAAGCGACTTTATCCATCCGGAAGTCGTATACACCCTGCACGGCTATGGCCGCCGGGTTCCTCTTCAGACGAGAGCGTACGGGAAGGGCTTCAGGGACAATACGTATATGCGAGGCTTGCTGCAGGTGGCGGTCGGAGGAAACTGCCCGGTCGCCGACACTTATGTACAAGTGAAAAAAGTGCAGGGTGAAGCGGGAGGGCGACGGGATCGATGAGTACCTACTACATTTACCAGGACCAGAAGCGTTGTATCGGGTGCCGCGCATGTGAAGTGCACTGCAAAACGGAAAACGAAATCCCGGTGGGACCGTCCTTCTGCAAGATCATCCCGGTCGGCCCGAAAGTACGGGCAGGCATTCCCAGGATCAACTTCATTTTCATGCCCTGCTTCCACTGCGAGACGCCGTGGTGCGTATCGGCGTGCCCAACCGGCGCGATGCAGAAGAGAGCGAAAGACGGGATTGTCTTTATCGACCAGGCCCTGTGTGCCGGCTGCAAGGCATGTATAACCGCCTGCCCGTGGGGAGCGCCGCAATGGAACCCGGAAACCGGGAAGGTGGTCAAATGCGACTACTGTAAGAACAGGATCGACAAAGGACTTCAGCCTGCCTGTGTCACCGGCTGCACCACCGCCGCTCTCAGATGGGTCTCGCCCGCCGAATCCACCCGCATGAGGCGGGAATCCTCGGCCAGGGCGCTTGTCGAAGCCAGGTCCGTTCCCTAAGCCGGATATGCACATCGCCGCGGCCGGAAGCCGCTTTTGCATCAAAGAAGCGCTTCCGGCCGCTCCTGTGCGCCGTCCAGCCTGCGAAATACAGCAGAAGCCGCCCGGTCCTTTCCCGAATCGAAAATACGCCCATTCTGCCTCCGGACCTCCTTTGCCTCCTCGACGAAATACCTGAGGATATCGAGGTCCGCCGCCGGCCGTATCCCGTCTCCATTCTTCTCCAGCCGTGCGAGAAGAGCCAGTAAGCCGAACACGTTCAGACTGAGAGCCGTGATCCTTCGAAGAAAATATTCCAGGTCGCCGATGTCGCCCTTTGCAATCCTGCGCCCATGGAAAAGCATGCCCGCACAGAGCAGTTTTCTGAGGACTCTGGCATTGGCTCTGGCC
>JAEZXS010000122.1 GCA_023442755.1 Pseudomonadota bacterium
ATTCTGAAAGCGGAATAGCTGAAATACGGCTTTCGAGAAAAACGACGCAAGCATTTTACAGCGGCGAACAGCGGGTGCGTTCCGAGCGAGTAATCCATGAATCCCTCGCGTATGGCCCTGTGCAGGATCTTTCTCAAAGTGGGCAGGCTGTGGTGATATACGGGCAGATCGACAAAAGCCCGGACGTCCCAACCCTGCATCCTGGCCATTATTTCCGCCAGCCAATCCTCACCGCCGTTCTCAAGAGGCCTGTGCCCTCCGATGCCCTCGTAGCACTCTCGCCTGAACATTTGGACCGCTCCGGCCACGGATCGGGGATTGTTGTCCACGCGGCTCCGAAATACCCCGTTTACCGGCTCGCATACATACCCCCCGGCCAATCCCAGCCGAGGTCGGCTAACAAACCGGTCCAGCAGGCTCTCGAAATAGTCGGGCAGGAAAGTAACGTCAGCATCCAGTACGCAGATGAAATCAAAACCGGCGCCTCTCAGTTGCTCATAGCCCAGGGTAAGAGCGGCCACTTTGGAGCAAAAGCCGGCAGAGAGCGGATCCCTCTCCCTGCGCACGAACTGGATAAAAGGGTGTGTTACAGCACAATCCAATACTATTCGGTCGGTGTCGTCGTCAGAGCCGTCACTCACTATCACCCATCTTACCGGATGAATTGTCTGGGACGCAACTGAATCAACAGTATCGCGGATACGTTCGGCGCCGTTCCATACGGCCGTAATAAGTACGTAATCGTGCATAACGCTAGTTGGAGTCCAATGCAAAAGGAAGCTTCATACATTTCCTGTGGGCCTTGATTCGCAGCAGGGCCCCTTCCCGTTTCCCCGGAGGAAGTATCCGGGATTTCAGCGCAAATCCAAGGATCCGGCTTATATGGTATAAATAGAAAAAGAGCAGGAAGGCGGCCTGCCGCGGTAGCGAATGGTGCTTCTTCCAGTATTTGATTTTAGAACGGTAAAGCTCCACGAAGAACCTTCCGGGGTCCTTGGATGAACTGGCTCCGTGATGGTGTATGATCGAGGCATCCGGCGAAAAGACGATTTCCCATCCTTTATCCCTGAACCTTCTGCACAGATCGGTTTCTTCGGAATAAATAAAAAAGCGCTCATCGAAACAGCCCGACTCCTCGAGAGCCTGCCGCCTAACAAATAGGAAGCATCCCACAAGAGAGTCCACCGAAATAAGCTTGTCGTGAGCGAATTCGGTCATGTGCTCCCGGCAGCGGCCCAATTTACCGCCCCAAAGAGGTCCGGCCAAATCGCAGAATGCCGTCATGGGTGATGGGAACTTTCTGCACGAGTCCTGCACCGTTAAATCCGGCTTTAGCACCCTGGGCCCCACTATGCCAACCGAAGGATGTTGATCCATAAAGTCGCATAATTTGGCGAGGCAGTCCCCCAATACGACAACATCCGAATTGACAAAGCATAGATACCGGCCGGAACTTTTCTGTATGCCTAAGTTATTCGCCTTGGCAAAGCCGAGATTTTCTTTATTGGGAATCAGGCAGACTTCAGGAAAGTGCTCTCGGATGAATTCGACGGAACCGTCCTGAGAGCCGTTATCCACAACCAGTATCTCTAATCGGCCCTGAAATCCGGACTTTTTCAGCGAAAGGATACACTGAACGAGCAGGTCCTTCGTATTCCAGTTGACTATTATTGCAGATATATCCATAAAGTTTATTCAGGCCGCCGAAAGAGGTCCGGGTGAGAAAGCGCCATGAAGGGAAGGTTTCGGTACAACAGCACCTGTATCGTCAGTCGCCCGCGGGCCGGTCCGTCCGACTGGGGCCCATCAATTCCCGGAAAGTCTTGAAAACCGCATCTTGAGCCATCTGAATTCCGGACTTGCACGCCTGCCTCTCCTCCTCACGGTTTCCAAAACGCAGCAGGATTTCATCGATACACTTCTCTGCATCGTCGAAACGCGCGTCGAAGACCATGTGCCCCATACCGACCGAGTCGAAAACACCTTTAAACTTGTGGCTGTAGGCCACACCTGCGGTGGGGATGCCTTGGGAAATCGCAGCGATGCACGCATGCATGCGCGACCCGATGAAAAAGTCGCAAAGCCCGATGATCCATTTCAGCTCCGACTGGTTCTTGTTGCCTTGAAGAACGTGGACCCGATCGCCATATTCCGGCGCGAACAGACGAGCTATTTCCATGCATGCGCAGGGATCGCTTTCAACACCTTCGGGAACGAGCGTGTGGGGAATGAGGAGCAACTCTGCGTCGGTGTCGCGGAGGAATCTGCGCGTCAAATCCCCGGCAAACTCCTTATAGTCAAACCGCAGGTCGAACATGTTGTTCCTCGTGTAGCCGCCGTTGTAGAGAAGTCCGCTGATGTTGAAGCCCACCACTGGACGACCGGATCGTTTCTCCAAACCGGGGGAGATTTCGAGACGGGCGGGTTTTACCGCATCCAGGGTGAACGCGACGTCCGGACAGAAATTAACTCTTTTTCCGGCTGCATGTCTGCCCAGCATCCGCTTCACCGTCCCGATTCCATTTCTGTCCCTGCAAAGTATCCGGGACGCTCTCTTCATGATCCACCGGGCCGTCAGTTCCGAAATGCTGGAATTATAGGGACCGTAGGTCTGCGGCAGCAGCACGAGTTCCTTCCCGAGCAGCAACACTATTATGCAGGGTAACGAACCTGCCAGAAAGCGAAAGATGCCGTATATATCGCTGAAGCTGTCCCCTCCGCGAATATCGCCGATCACGGCGCATTCGTTCAACCTGGCCAGGCGCGGCGACAGCCTGGCGATTTTCGCCCGAATGGAACTCACGGGAAACAGTCTGAAAAGACATGCCATGAAGAATATGGCGAGCACATTCTCCCTCGGGTGAGCCAATGGAAATTGCCTGAAATTCAAGATCTCCAATCTGACAGGCCGGCCATCGATTTTCAGTTCGCAGTAACCTGGGGCACGGCGGCCCAGAAACGCAAAAACCCGAGCATCCGGGTCGGCACTCACAATCAGCTTAACCAGGGAGTTCGACAGCGCGGCAACTCCCTTGTTCATGTTTTCGGGATCAGCTCCCATTATACAATGGCTAGCCAACGGACCTCCCGGTTCTCATAGCAAGGCGCTTATAGATGGACTGAAAATAATAGATGGGGTCGTAGCCTCCCTCCATCTTGGCTTCCAGAGAGAGTGCATCATCGTGCGTGTTGACGGGAATCCGTCTCAAGGCAAGAAGATCGCTGCCTGGAGTGTAGGAACCTATCATGGTGGTGACGCCAATGCTGTAGCCGATTTCCACCATCAACTCTCTTAAGAGTTTTAGAAAACTTCTGTCCGTCGACGATGGGAACGCATAGGGGTAGGAAAACGAAAACACCGGCAACCCGATCTCATTTTCAATAAGTTCTTTTGAAATCCTCAACTCATTCTCGAGCGCCTGGGCAGACCCCATCCTCAACTCTGCATGATTATGGCTGTGCGACCCGAAACAAACGCCGTCGCGGGACAGTTCCCGAACCTCGTTCCAGTCCAGGCAAGGTCTGTTTTTAAAAGACTTTCTGGGCGGCCCCATATACCCGGTCGGGAGAAAAACGGTTGCCGGAACGTTGTACTCTCTGAGAACGGGGAGTGCGTTCGTCCGAAAATCATGAAAACCATCATCGAAAGTCACGACGAAATACTTCTTTCGCGAACCGGCCAGATCGAGGACCGGCAGATCATGGAGGTTGCAAGGTACGTAGCCTTTTTCCGTCAAAAACCGCATCTGCTGTTCGAAGACCGAGGGATAAGTGTTGGTCTCGAAATAGGACAGTACCCGCTTTCGCTGCTCCCAGGAAATGCTGTGATACATGAGGATAGGAACTCGGAGCCTCGGATATCTCGCCCTTAGGATCGCTTTAGCTATGAGACGGCTCAGAAGGCGGTCGGGCTGAATCTTTTGCGCTAACGAAACTTTTGTATACATTCTCTTTCGGGGATATTTAGCCTGGAATCGCCGATTTGTTGAAAATACCATCAATCATGGCAAAGTACCCAAATTTCCTTTTGTCCCACCGGAACTCCTCGACGAATGCCATGGCATTGGCGGCAAGTCGCAGGCGAAGCTCTTCATTTTTCGCCAGTAATACGAGTGATTGGGCAAGTTCCTGTACGTTTTCCGGCTCAAAGTATTTGACGATTGAATCGTTGAAGTAGAATTGGTCTATTTTCGTCCTGGACAACAGGATCGGCACTCCCAGCGCCATGAACTCGAAGACCTTGGTGCTGAATGCTTCGCCACCAAAAGAGTCGTTCCTTTTCGGAACAATGCCGAGAGATGCCCCGGCCATTTTTTCGACGATCCGGTCGAGCGGCAGCGGATCCATTAATAATACGCTCTTGCCCATGTCCAGCTCGGTTATCAAGGCTCCAAGCGCTTTTTTCTCCGGACCGGCCCCATAGATGTGGAACTCGGCCTCGGGAAGCTCCTTCCGGGCAATCGCAAAAGCCTTTATCGCGATATCCAGCCCCTGGTGCCAGTTAAGCGATCCGGGATAAATGGCCATGAATTTGCCGCTCTTCTCCTCGGCCCTGGAGCGGAAAAACAGCCTGTCCGGATAATTCAGGAAGGTGCAGCACTTCCCATGGGACGCGGAACGCGAGATGAGTCGTTCTTCCCAAAGGTGATTGGAAATAATTACTCTGTCCGAAAACCTGATGCACATCTTCTCTATAAATTCCAGCGCGCGATATGAGAAGCTCTGTTGGTTCACTCCAAACTTGGCTGCGTAGAATTCGGGGACAAGATCGTGGATATCCAGGATGATTCCAGCACCGGTTATTTTGGGCAGCAGCGCCGCAAAGACTTCGAAATCCGGAACGGAGTGCACATGAACCAGGTCGTATTGTTCAGCCAAGTGTTTCCGCGAGACGAATAACCAGGATTTTACGAGAAACTTCAAGACGCGGTATAGATAGGAATATTTATTTTTCTCGTTGAGCACCCGTTCCTGGATGCGGTAAATGTTCACCCCGTTCACCATCTCGAAGGCAGGCAGAAAATTATGCCTCAACGCCACGACGTCGACTCGGTCCCCTCTGCTCGCAAGGGCCTCCGCATAACGGCGCACGCGCGCATCTTCCTCATAAAAAGTATATGCTACCATACACACGTTCATAAGGCGTTCTCGAATCAGCTATTTAAGAGCGGGACGTTTCACTTGAGAACAGTCTGGCCCAAAACCGGGCAATGTCACGCGGGAGGCAATGCCAGTACTGACCCTCATAGGCAGACTTGATGTGTTCCAAAAACTCGCGGTAGAACCCGACATCGTATTCGGAGTACGGGGTTCTCCTCCCCTCGAAGTTCATATAGTCGGGATGAGTGACCATTAGGGCCATACCGCCATTGGAGATTATCCACTTCAGCTTCTCCATCCAGACGTCCAGCGTCTGGTGTCGCATGATCACAAAAAGCGTAAAGTCCTGGGGAAGCGTGTAAGGCAATTCCACGTACCCACGCCGCCGCGCCTGATCGTATACATACATGGGGAAAACCGTATGGACGCCATCGGGCTGCGGTTCAAAAGGATCCATGTCGAAGGTCGAAGCATCGTATTCGATGTCGAGGTCGTGCATCCAGTCGAGGTTGTGAAACATGGAGGGAGATCGAAAACCAACCGCATTCCAGTCCCCGAGTGTTTTGTTGATCAGTTCGGCCTGCCGGGTAAATTCCGCCCGGGAATGAAACAGTGAACTGTTATGATGCAACCCGTGCACACCTACCTCAAAGCCTCGCTCCGTCAATTCCTTTCGAATCTCAGGGGAAACAGTGTAGCCGCAGGCCACGAAATTGAATGCGGACCTGAAGCCCAGACTCTCCTCTATTTCCATGAGCCGAACGGACCTGTCGAGACCTTTTTGCGTTTCGATATCATGAGTCAGAACAAGAGCGAATTTTTTTCCTTCCGGCCATCCCGGCCACCCTGGAGGCAATTTCGCATTCAGCTCATACTTTGGCCACGAGTTCGACCATTGCCCCCATTTGGACATCACCAGTCTTCTTCTGAGCGCCAACTGAAGCCGCCGTGGAATTATCCGCTTGGCAAAGTAATAGAGACGAATCTTGTAATTCACCATCAAGGTGGGTCCCGAAATAGTAAATACTGCCAGGAATTGTGAAGTCAGCCTATATGGCGGTACAATAGCGTCCCTATGATACGAAGGAGTGAAACAGGAAACCGCCTGAAGACGCGCATGGCCCGTGCCGTGGTATCCGGGCATTCACTGGTGAACCTGTGATGCCGCAAGTCATACCTGTAATAACATACCTGCTGCCTGACGGCCCCCCAGCCTTCTTTGAACCTGATCAGGCCGGTATTGTCCGGATCGGTCCGCCCTAAACTCAGTTCTGAAAAACCGTTTGCAGAAAACCACTTTATGGCCTCCCACATAAGGAGATTATTCGCCCTCAACAGTTGATATTCATAGTCGGAAGCTCCATATTTGAAAATCCCATTCCGGTATGAATGAACGTATATGGCGCCGGCGACAACCCGTCCTCGATACCGTGCAAGTGCAGTGAACCCCTTGCCCTTGGCTATAGCATGTCTGTAAAGCGCGTCGAAGAACCATTTGGGCTGAGGTGGAGCCCCATGTCTCTTTCTCGTCAGGCAATGCAGCCTATAATAGCTTTCAATGGACTCAATCGAGTTGTAAATATCAACACGAACTCCCATTCGTTCAGCTTTATGAATGTTTCGCCTGACATTCGGCAGAAGCTTATCGAAAAGTGCGGTTTCATTCGAATCCAGCATTAGAGAATGTACGGCAAAACGACTGTATGGAGGCATTCCGTCCAGATAATTCTGCCTGCCTCTGAACTCGATGTACTTCCATCCCGCCTTCCTTCCATAATCCGCTAATTCCTCAAGAACTTCACTAAAAGCTTTTGCATCGGAAACAAACGGATCGCAATAATCCGTAAAAGGGATGGATACTCCCCGGCTCGAAGTAAGCCGGCTTTTTACTTCCATCATGGGGACTACCGCTGACGCCTTGGAGCCCTCAAACCCGACAAAATAGAGGGGCCGGTAAGAATAGGATTCTTTGAGAACCCGGGCCCAGTTTGAAGTCAGGAAGAAGGAAGCCGCCGGGATGGAATCGATAAGATCATCCCAGCCTGGGTATTCGGTTGGATCGATTATCGCGAGGGCCGCAGACATCATTTTCCGTGCGCTGTGCGCTCGTCATCCGCAAACCTGAGGACTTTGGCAGGATTCCCGGCAACAATGGCTTTGGGAGGCACATCTTTGGTAACGACCGACCCGGCGCCGACAATCGCCCCTTCGCCTATGGTGACCCTGGCAAGTATGGTCGAATTGGTGCCGATCGACGAGCCTTTCTTTACGAGAGTCGGCTCGACCGTCCAGTCTTCTTCCGTCTGAAGGGCTCCGCCGGCGGTGGTCGCACGCGGGTAGGTGTCGTTTACGAACATGACGCCATGGCCGACAAAAACTTCATCCTCTATCGTGACTCCCTCACAGATGAACGTGTGGCTGGAGATCTTGCAATTGCGCCCCACTTTCGCATTCTTCTGTATCTCCACGAAGGCTCCGATTTTGGTCCCGTCGCCGATCTCGCAGCCATAGAGATTTATAAACCTGGAGAGCTTCACATTGGCGCCCAGTTTTACATCATCAGCGATGCAGTTCATAGATAGACCAGCTTCCCCCGGTTCTTCAACGACTCTTCGGCCGCTTCCAGGATTTTCACCACTCTGAGTCCCGAGTACCCGTCGTTGAAAGGTATCTCATCATTTGCAATGCAGTCGCAAAAGTAGTCTGTCTCGATTTTGAGCGCTTCGGTCTGGTCGACCTTGGGCGCTCTCATCTCGCCCGAGCGGTAGCTTACCAGCAAATCGTAAACACCTTCTTTGGTCCGGATATCCACGCCCTTGTCATAGATCTTTATCTTCTCATCAGGGTTGAGGTCATTCCAGACCAACATCCTCTTTGCCCCGCCGATCAGGGTCGTCCGAACCTTTACTGGTGACAGCCAGTTTACGCTCAGATGCGCTATCAGATTATCTGAAAAATATACGGTTACATACGCAACATCTTCATAGGTATTGAAGTGATTTCTTCCGGTTGCAACGACGGCTTCCGGTTTTTCCCGGATCACATAATCGATTATCGCGATGTCATGAGGGGCCAGGTCCCAAATCACGTTCGCGTCATGCTGAAAGAGCCCGAGATTGACCCTGGTCGAATCGTAGTAGTAGATTTTCCCGATCTCGTCCTGATCGATGAGCTGTTTGATCGTTCGCACCGCACCGGTGAACAGAAAGGTGTGATCGATCATGATCTTCAGATGCCTGCGCTCAGCCATCTCGATCAGTTCTGCTGCCTGGGCGGTGGTTGCGGTGAACGGTTTTGCGACAAATATATGCTTACCGTTCGCCAGGGCCTGCTTGGCCAACTCATAATGAGTTGAAACCGGAGTAATGATCGCAACGGCATCAATATTGGGGTCCGAGATAACATCGAACCAATCGGAGACTCTTTCGATGTGGGAATAGGCCCTTTGTGCGCGCTTTAAAGACTCCTCATTGGTGTCAAAAATCTTGACTACCCGGCACTTGTCGTTTCCGCAAAAATTCCGGACAATGTTAGGCCCCCAATACCCGAAACCGGCAACTCCGACGCGGAGCATATGCTCTCCTCTGGGTTTACATGCACAATCGAAAATAATAGTTGGTTCTTAATACGCACCCTTGCTGGTCAGAACCGCCCAAGGCGTCTTGAGCAGGATTTTGATATCCAGCCACAAAGACCAATTTCTAATATAGTAAAGATCGAGCCGAACCATCTCATCGAATGTGGTCCTGCTTCTGCCCTCGACCTGCCATATTCCCGTAATGCCGGGTTTCATATCCAGAATCCGCCTCTTATGCCAGATTTCATAGTTTTCGCATTCGTAGGGTATGGGAGGCCGCGGCCCGACCAGGGACATCTCACCCCTCAGAACGTTTATGAATTGCGGCAGCTCATCGAGGCTGGTCTTTCGGATTATCCGGCCAACCCGGGTAACCCTGGGATCATTCTGGATTTTGAACACACCGTTCACATCGGCGCCGTTTTCCTTATTGGTATTGGACCCGTTGATCAGCCGTTTCACATATTCCCGATGGATCGCGGGATCGTTATTGACGTACATCGACCGGAACTTTAAGAAGGTAAAAGGCTTGCCGTGCTGCCCGACACGACGTTGACGAAAGAGTACGGGCCCATCCGAGGTTAGCTTGATTGAAATTGAGATTGCCAGGAACAACGGGGAAAACACCACAAGCGCCGCGAGGCTTCCGACTATATCCATTGCCCGCTTGAGCATCAGTGGGAACTTCTGGCGGGATCGTATCCTCTGGACGTCAGGATAGAGTTCCGGGAGGGTGCAGTCCAACGGAAATTGATATAGAGATATCTCGACATCTTCTCTGTCCACTGGATCGAGGCCGGCGTCGAGATTGGTATGTATGCGATCGAGAATGGATTTTTTCGCCGAGCCGGACAGGGCATCGTCTATCTCGGGAAATATTATACCCAGCACCTCCCCCGACCTGTACCAGCCCAGTACATCGATATCTCTGATGGAAGAACAGAGAGATGCCAGAATCCTGTCATAGGTTTCCAGTGCATTCAGACCGGCCCCGGTCTCAGCCCAGGACAGCAAAAGGAGAATGAACTGCCTTTTTGACCTCTCCGTCCGCTTGCGTTCATTTGCAAGCATTCTGTTGAACGTTCTTTCATCATACACATACGGAACAGGAGGTTCATTCTTCCCTCCGGTCGGATTGTCTTCGTGTATATCAGGCATATTCCTGTCCATTCGGCAGATATCTTCCTTTCACATCAACAACAGGAATCCGCAAAGCCGACACGGCCCAGAGTGTTCGAATGCGCAATTATGCGGCGACACCATGCTCGTCTGCAGTCAGTTTACTTTGCGTTTGGGGCAGTACAGGAAGGCTCTCTTCCGGCGATTCCTGGTGGGAAGGCGCACTGCATCAAGTGGGCGCAATTCGTAAGGGAGCGGTCGGGACGCAAGAAAGCCTCAAGCCGGACACAAGTCAGTCGAATGGCGTCAGGCTTCTCGATCGAACAGGTAAAGAACTATTCAGACTTGCACAAAGAAAACAATGAAGAGACTGGTTCCCTCCAGGCGCGCGAATTACAGATGCCTGTAGATGTAGTCCGGAATGTAAAATTTCCTCTTGTTGAGAACCACCCCGAGGACATTTCCCCCTACTCTTTTTATACTCTCTTTCATAACATTCACCGTCTGCCACTTTGTCTTCTCGGCTTCGACAACTATCACGATGCCGTCGACCTTCGAAGCTATGGCCAAAGCATCCGGCGATAGGGAGAACGGTACGGAATCAAGAAGGATGAGTTCAAACTTTTCTTTCAGGGTCGCGCAGAAC
>JAEZXS010000140.1 GCA_023442755.1 Pseudomonadota bacterium
CGGAAATACGGAGCAAGGAAGACAAGAGCGTGGGCGAGGTCCTGCGGCATGTTCAGCCGGAAGATTTGCTGCGGTTCGGGATGATCCCCGAATTCATAGGCCGTCTGCCGGTCATTGCCACATTGAATGAACTTACAGAGGACGAACTGGTAAGCATTCTTACCGAGCCGAAGAACGCTCTGGTCAAACAGTACAAGAAGCTGTTCGAACTGGAAAACGTGCGGTTGCGCTTTACGGACGGGGTACTTCGGGCGATATCCAAAGAAGCGATCCGGCGCAAGTCGGGGGCGCGGGGACTGCGGTCCATCATGGAAAACATCATGCTCGACATCATGTACGATCTGCCCTCCCACCCCGAGATCCAGGAGTGCATCATCAACGAAGATGTCGTTACGAAAAGCGGGCAGCCTCTGCTTCTGTATCGCGGCCAGAATCAGGAATCCGCATAACAGCGGAAATTGGCAATGTACCCTCGCCGGCCCCGCGGACGGGGGACGGCCGGAACGGACCGTCACTGCGGGGGAGGCAATTGTAAACCTTAGTTCGTGTAAGTAAGTCTCTTCGCACAGGAAGAGCAAGTCGCTCGTCAGCGAATACGTGCGGCGCGATACAACATTTCCGGGCCTGCAGTCCCTGAAACACGCGGTTTTGGCGGAAATAGGGGGCTGGTGTGGAAGACCGGAAAGGAACCAGGAGAATAACTGGTCATATGTTCAAATTGACTCGTACTAAAGATGATCAGCAGAACGTCTTCACGATGCCTCTGCTGCCACTCAGAGATATCGTTGTGTTTCCGTCCATGGTCGTGCCTTTGTTCGTGGGGCGGGATAAGTCCGTCAACGCGCTCGAAAAGGCTATGGGCTCGGACAAGAAGATTTTTCTTGCCGCCCAGACCAAGGCGAAGACCGATACTCCGGGAGAGTCGGACATCTACCGCGTGGGAACGGTTGCGAATATCCTTCAGATCCTGCGCCTGCCCGACGGGACGGTAAAGGTCCTGGTGGAAGGCGATTACCGGGCGAGGATCATGAACTTTATCCCGCATCCCGACCACTTCCTCGTTCAGCTCGAAGCTATGGCCGAAACGGTCGAGGATTCGGTTGAAATGGAAGCCCTCAGCCGCGGGGTCCGGTCTTCTTTCGAGTCCTATTCGAAGCACAACAAGAAGATTACCCAGGAAATACTGGATGCGGTTGCCGCCGTCGATAACGCATCCCGGCTCGCCGACACGGTCGCCTCCTACATGCCTTTCAAGCTGGAGACCAAGCAGAAGCTGCTCGAGACCCTCAGTGTAATGCAGCGCCTCGAAAAGCTGTTCGGCCACGTCCGGTCCGAAATCGAGATTATCCAGACTGAGGAGCGGATCAAGGGCCGGGTCAAAAAGCAGATGGAGAAGACCCAGCGTGAGTACTATCTCAACGAGCAGATGCGCGCCATCCAGAAAGAGATGGGCGAAAAGGACGACTTCAAGTCCGAACTCGAAGAGATAGAAAAACGCATCAAGAGAAAGAAGCTCAGCCAGGAAGCCGCTTCGAAGGTGCGCGCGGAGTTCAAGAAGCTCAAGCTGATGTCGCCGATGAGCGCAGAGGCGACCGTCGTGCGCAACTACATCGACTGGATCCTCTCACTGCCCTGGTACGACAAGACCAAGGACAAGCTCGACATCGACGAGGCGATTAAAATCCTGGACGAAGACCATTACGGCCTGGAAAAACCCAAGGAACGCATCATCGAATACCTTGCGGTCCAGGCGCTCGTCAAAAAGATAAAGGGCCCCATCCTGTGCTTCGTGGGACCTCCGGGCGTCGGCAAGACCTCGCTTGCACGCTCCATCGCCAGGGCGATGAACCGCAACTTCATCCGGCTCTCCCTTGGCGGTGTTCGCGACGAAGCCGAAATCCGCGGGCATAGAAGGACCTATATCGGCGCCCTGCCCGGCAAGATCATCCAGAGTCTGAAGAAGGTAAAGAGCAACAATCCCGTCTTCTGTCTGGATGAGATCGACAAGATGAGCACGGATTTCCGGGGAGATCCTTCGGCGGCCCTGCTTGAAGTGCTCGATCCCGAGCAGAACTACGCTTTCAGCGACCATTATCTCGACCTGGACTACGATCTTTCGGAGATCTTCTTCATCACCACGGCTAATACGCTGCACTCTATTCCCGCTCCGCTGAGGGACAGGATGGAGATCATCCAGCTTGCCGGGTATACGGAACTCGATAAGCTCAGCATCGCCAAGAGCTTCCTGATAAAGAAGCAGTGCAAGGCAAACGGCCTTGTTCCGGAAAACGTGACTTTTACGGACGACGTGCTGCTCTTCATCATCCGTCACTACACCAAGGAGGCGGGGGTCAGGAACCTGGAGCGCGAACTGGCGTCGGTGTGCCGCAAAGTCGCCAAGGAGGTTGTGCGCAAAGGGCCGGAAACCAGCATCGAGCTGACCGAGGAAATCATCCAGGAGTATCTCGGAATTCCGAAGTTCCATTACGGGCGGGCGGAAGAAAAGGACGAAGTCGGACTTGCGATGGGCCTTGCCTGGACGGAATTCGGCGGCGATATCCTGGGGATCGAAACGGTCATCATGCCCGGCAAGGGCAAAGTGACCATCACCGGAAAGCTTGGCGAGGTCATGCAGGAATCCGCACAGGCCGCCCTGAGCTATGTCCGGTCGCGCTCGACGCAGCTTGGCATCGATCCCGAGTTCTACCAGAACTATGACATTCACGTTCATGTTCCGGAGGGAGCGATTCCCAAGGACGGACCATCGGCCGGAATTACGATGGCAACATCGATCGTGTCGGCGCTGACGAAGTTTCCGGTGCGAAGCGACCTGGCGATGACCGGCGAGATCACCCTTCGAGGCCGTGTCCTCCCGATCGGAGGGTTGAAGGAAAAGATCCTTGCCGCACACCGCGCGCTGCTGAAGACCGTGCTGGTACCCAGTGAAAATGCGAAGGACCTGAAAGAGATCCCGGCCAAGGTGCTCGAGGAGATCAATATTGAACTTGTGCAGAACGTGGACGACGTACTGCGGTTTGCCCTGATGGTAAAAGAGGGCCAGACACTTTTCAAGGAGCCGCCGGCGGAAGCGGTGCCTCCGGTGATACTGCCGAAAGAGGCTGCAGGAGAGGAAATCCGCGCGCACTGACGCGAAGCAATAAAAGGGTTCCCCGGATGCGGGGGACCCTTTTTTCTTTACTTCGACCGGGTTTGAGAATCGGCATCATCAGCGAATTTCCCTTGACAATTTTCGTCCGGTCCGTATAATTGAGCTTCTTTAGGCCGCAAGGGGCAGAACGGTTGTCCCGGGGCAGTGCGAGGGCGGGTAGCTCAGCTGGGAGAGCATCGGCCTTACAAGCCGGGGGTCACAGGTTCGAGCCCTGTTCCGCCTATACAATTTACATGGGGTGGTAGTTAAGTTGGTTATAACGCCGGCCTGTCACGCCGGAGGCCGAGGGTTCAAGTCCCTTCCACCCCGCCAGAAAACACGCCCTTAAAACAAGGGGTTACAT
>JAEZXS010000147.1 GCA_023442755.1 Pseudomonadota bacterium
ATCCTCACGCCGGTCCAGCTTGACGGCCTGCGCATGCTTCTGACCCCCTTCCCCCAGGAAGAATTCAATCCGACCGACGACCGCAAGAGTGCAAGCCCGAGCCTTGGAGTCACCTGCCTGGATTGTCACGTCAACTTTCACACCACCGGACAGTTCCACCTCAACCCGGACACCCGTCCGCAAAAACGGCGCATGCGCCTCGACACCGTGAGCCTGCGCGGTATGTTCAACCAGCAGATTCATGGCAGCAAACGCAGTTTGAGATCAGTTGAAGACTTTACCGAATTCGAATTCCGTACTGCCTATTTCAACGGCGATTCTATCCATGCAATGAAAAAGGGCTTTACCATCATCCCCCGCGTCCAGGTGGCCCATATGGCCCAGATGCAGAACATGATCGATTTCCCTCCCGCTCCGAAGCTGAAGCCGGGAGGAAAGCTGGACCCGGCCAAGGCCACCCCGCAGGAGCTGAGCGGAGAGCAAATCTTTTACAACAAGGGCAACTGCGCCGCCTGCCACATTCCCCCCACTTTCCTCGATCACCAGATGCACGATCTCAAGCTCGAGCGCTTTTCCAATGAACCCGGTGACGGGCCGATCAAGACTTTCACCCTCCGCGGCATTAAGGAAAGCCCTCCCTATTTTCATGACGGCCGGTGCCTGACGCTCGAAGATACCGTGGAGCTTTTCAATATCGTGCTCGGAACCAAACTGACCAGGGACGAGAAGGCCAACCTCGTTGCTTTCATGCGCCAGCTTTGAACCTGCGCCGCAGGTGTCTTCGCCCGAACGAAATGGACTCATCCTCAAAAGGCCGGCTTTACTCTGCCGGCCTCCTGGTATATTGTTACCGCCCAAATGAGTACAATATCGTGCAATTCGAGGACTTACCACTCACTGCAGCGGAGCGCCGGGCAATGAAACTGAATGAAAAACTGGGGATAAAGTCCAAAATCTGGATCGTGGACGAAAATGCCGATGTGGTGTTCGGGTCCGGCAGGCTCAGGATCCTGGATGCCATAGAACGGTACGGGTCGATCCATGCTGCGGCCCCGGAACTTCGAATGAGCTATCGTGCGGTGTGGGGTAAGGTCAAGGCCACCGAAGAGCGCCTGGGCAAACCGCTCGTTACGCGCAAGACAGGAGGCGCCGGGGGCGGCGGCTCGGAGTTGACCCCCTTCGCCCGGGAACTGGTGGAACGCTTTCGAGAACTGCAGCAGATGGTTAATCGTGCTGCGGACGATCTGTTTAGGGATTATTTCATCCAGGAATCGTAGTCGGCAGGCGGGGTTCCTGACGGGAAGCGCCTGCCGTTCCTGTTATTCGTAATAATGCCCGGCTTCGTCCGGGCATTTTTCATTCGAGCCTATTCCTGTGCGGAGGATGCGTTCTGCGGTTTCGCAGTTCTGTTTCTGCCTCCCCGGGGACGCCTTCCGGCACTGTGCCGGGCCGGTTTTTCGCGGTCCTGGTCCGCGGAGCGGGGGCGCGATTTGGGCGCGGCGCCGTTGGAACCCGCCGCAGGATTCAATCCGAATATACGGCCCTTCGTGCCTTTCCTGAAATTTTTGTTGCTCGCCCCGCGCCCTTTCCCGCTGCTCCTGCCCTTGCCGTTGTTCCCGTGCATCCCGTGTTTCGGCTCAAGCCCGGGAATGACCTGGACGGCAAGATTCTGGCCAAGGTATCCCTCGATCCGGTCGAGGTATTCATAATCCGCGCGGGAGGCAAAGGAGATGGCGATTCCGGATTTCCCGGCCCGGCCCGTACGGCCGATGCGGTTGACATAGTCTTCGGCCGAGCGTGGCAGGTCGAAATTGATGACATGGGAGATGCCGGTGATGTCAAGGCCCCGTGCGGCGACGTCTGTTGCCACCAGAAGCCTTATCTTCCCTTTTCGCAGGTTGGCCACGGTTCGGTTGCGGGCCGTCTGCGTCATATCGCCGTGCAGTGCCGCCGCCGAATGTCCCTGAACGGTGAGATCCCGCGCCAGGGTGTCCGCGTCGCGTTTGGTGGCCGAGAATATGATTGCCCGGGTGATGCTTTCGTCTTTGCACAGGCACTGCAGCATGCTGTTCTTGTGCTGGAGATTATCGGCAAAGTGCAGTCGCTGTTCGATCGCGTCGTGGGTGATCTTTCCCGGCGCGATTTCGACCCTTTCGGGGTTTTTCATCAGTTTTTTTGCCAGATCGGCGGTTGCTTTATCCATGGTGGCTGCGAACAGGAGAGTCTGGCAACCCTCCGGCATTGCTTCGGAGACAAATTCCACATCGTCTATGAAACCCATATCCAGCATGCGGTCGGCCTCGTCGAGCACAAACGTCTCTACCTGTGAGAGGTTTATGCGTCCGCGCCATATGTGATCGATCAGCCTGCCCGGAGTTGCCACGATTATGGCGGGCATCTGCGCAAGCGCCCTGATCTGGTCCCCGAAGGGCATGCCGCCGTAGATGGCGACGGTGTGGACCTTCAAAAACCTGGAGTAGGTATTTGCTGTCTGGGTTATCTGGTTGGCCAGTTCGCGAGTGGGGGTGAGAATAAGAACGCGCAGGCCTGATTTTTGCCCATGCGCTTCCCGGGAAAGTTTCTGGAGTGCCGGAAGGACGAACGCAGCGGTTTTGCCCGTGCCGGTTTGCGCCGAAGCGATAAGGTCGCGTCCGGCAAGGACTTTAGGAATAGCTTCGGCCTGGATGGGCGTCGGCGAGTGATGGCCGCACCGGGCAAGAGCTTTGAGGATAGGTGCGGACAATTCCAGTTCTTCAAAATTCATCAAATAGGGATTCCTTGCATATGATCGGCGATTGGGATTGGGACCGGCATGATCCCGGGCCAAAAGCCTGTATCGGATAAAAGTTTAATTGGAAACATCCGTATGAGTGCAGCGCTGCCTGGAGGAGCGTCGGGGCTACAGCACAACGGGGGCGACGTAATATGAGGCAAAATCGCCAACCACCGTGCTGAGTTCAGGGGAAACATGCTGAAAAGCAGAAGATCAGTGATCGGTACGCAAATGGCAGATGCGTTGAAGGAAAGGTCCGTTAGTAACGTGCTGCCGTGCCTCAAAACTGCAAACCTCGGATTTTCCTATCCAAGGTTGCTTATTATTATACAGTTCGAATCTCAATTAGCAACCATTTAAACTGAATTTCCCTACCAACTCCTATCTATCAATGACGATTTATTGCCACGGCGCCCGGATCGTCTCTGAAAGGCATGGTTAGAAGTCTCGGCAGAGACGCCGCTCTTTGCGTATCCCTGATATGGGAAAGGCCGATAGTCATTCCTTCGTGCCCTTTGGCCGGCTGAGCGCGATAGGTGCCCAGCAGACGGTCCCACCATGGCAGGTTGAACCCGAAATTGCTGTTGGTTTCCCGGATGATGATGGAGTGGTGCACGCGGTGCATTTCGGGAGTTACGACGATTAAGCGTACGATGCGGTCGATTCCGGCCGGGATATGTACATTGCTGTGGTTGAACATGGAGGTTGCGTTGAGCGCCACCTGGAAAACGAGAACGGCTGCGGCGGGAGGGCCGAGCGCGGCGACGACGGCGACTTTTATTCCCATCGAGACGACAATTTCTATGGGATGGAACCGCAGTCCGGTGGTGACGTCGAAATCGAGATCGCAATGGTGTACCATGTGCAGGCGCCAGAGCAGCGGAACCGCATGGTGCAGGACGTGCTGGACGTAGATCGCGAAATCCAGGGCGGCCACTCCCAGCGCCATCTTCAGCCAGTACGGCAGCGCGACGTTGTTGAGAAGCCCCCAGTGGCGCTCTTCGGCAAGGATCGCCACGCCTGCCGGCAAAAGCGGAAACAGAAGGCGAACAGATACCGGATTGAGCGCGAGAAGGGAAAGATTGGCGAACCACCGGTTCTTCTTCGACGTGGAGAGTACACGCCGGGGAGCAAGAAACTCCCATACGGCCATCAGTACAAAGATGCCGAAGAAAAAGCCAAGGCGGATGATTATCTCACGATCCATTCCATTGCCCTTCTACTGCGGACACGCAACCATGGATTTCCCCTATGTTAGTGCGTCCGGCGGAAATTGCCAGTACGCAATTTCATTAACCGGCCTGGTTCAAAGTGTTAGAATAGCAGATCGTGGTTCTGACCAGATCGACTTGGGGTGCATTCGTATGGAATTATTCAAATCAGCACTGCCTGCGAGCTTCGAAAGACATCAAATCCTGCGGTGGGGTGCTTACGGGGCAGTGATAGGAACACTGAGCGCACTCATGGCGTGCCTGGTGTTCTATGCGCTCGAATGGGGAACGTTTTTCGCACTCGAATACCTCGCGGGCTACAAATTGGGAAAGCCGGCCGGAGAACATCTCGTCCCGCTCGTCTCCTCTACCCCTCTCAGGCTGTGGCTCCTGTGCCTGATGCCGGCCATCGGGGGACTCGTGTCCGGCCTGCTCGTATACACATGGGCTCCCGAAGCCGAGGGACACGGCACCGATGCCTTCATAGACGCCTTTCACAATAAGAAAGGAATCGTCAGGACGCGCGTTCCGTTTATCAAGGGGCTCGCCTCCGTGATCACGCTGGCAACGGGAGGCAGCGCCGGCCGTGAGGGCCCGATTGCGCAGATAGGCGCCGGCATCGGGTCATGGCTGGGGCAGGCATTGAAATTGAGCGTACACGATCGCCGCCTGCTGCTCCTGGCCGGGTGCGCCGGCGGGTTGGGCGCCATATTCAGGGCACCTCTGGGGGG
>JAEZXS010000160.1 GCA_023442755.1 Pseudomonadota bacterium
GTATCGAAGTTCTTTATCTTTGTGAGGGCATTCCTGAGTGCTTTTCGGTCATCGGTCGAACCTGAACCTTTGAGGGCCTCGTGGATGATGAAAACCCCTGCATAAGCCTGGGCCGCGAACTGATCCGGCGGGCTGCCGTATTTGGCAACGTAGGCCTCGATAAAATGGCTGTTCAGCGGGTTGGTCGAAGATGCGAACCAGGAAGCCCCGACGATTGCATTCTCCGCGGCCTGGCCTGCGTTCTTTATAAGAGAAGGTGAATTGAAACCGTTGCCGCCGATTATGGGGACGCTGGGCGGGATGCCAAGCTGGCGCGCCTGGCTGACGATTCCCGAGGCCTCCTCGACAAGGGCCGAAACGATTATGGCGTCCGGGGCGAGACTCTTTATCTGGGTCAGCTGTGGGGAAAAATCGCGGTCGCCCTTGGCGAAGGTCTGTTCGCTGAGAACCGTGATTCCGGCTTCCTTCAGGGCGTATTTGAAGGCCTCATACCCGCCCTTGGTATATGCGTCGTCATTGCCGAACAGTATCGCTACTTTCTTTATCCCGAACTTCTCCTTCGTCACGCGAATGGTATTGGGGATAACGACCATTTCAGTCAGGGAATCGCGGAAGATGAAATCCCCGATCTCGGTTATGCCCCTTGCGGTGTTGCTGATCGCGAGGACCGGCACTCCGGCTTGCTGGGCAATACGATCGGCAACCTGGGCCGTGTTGCTCAGCGTTGGCCCCATGATCGCGACCACCTTATCGGCGTTGATGAACCTGTTGAAAACGTTTACGCCCTGTTGCGGCATGCTCGCATCGTCATCGAAGATTGCGACCAGGCGGATATCGTCAGGGGCGGCCTTGGCGTTTATCTCGTCGACGGCGAGCTGTGCGCCCTTCTTCTGTGTGTCGCCATAGGCGGCTGAGCCACCGGTCATACTGAAGGCAAAACCGATCTTCGCTTCCCTGCCGGCTGCCGAAGCGGAAGAACTCGCCATGAGCAGAACGAGAACTGCGATCATGGCCGTCACTAGTCGGCACTCATTGCTTACGGCCTGCATATGGCACTCCATCTGAAAAGTATAGATTGAATCGGATGACCTCAAACGACCCGGTACACCGCGGCTTGCGACGCTATGCAACAAGAGCTGAATTGGTGGTGAAAAGGATTCAGGAAGTGGAACAGGGACTCTTGTCCGGCAATGTATTTAAAAAAAACGGAATGGAGGAGAAAAACCGCATGAATGCAGACGCGGCCATGCCGCTCGATCCCATTGTGACTGCCGATTGCCAGAGAAAAATGACCTATTCGGAAAAATCTGTCAAGGATTGAAGCACTGCCTTATGCGAGGACGTCCCGAACCAGCGCGTCTATTCTGTCGGCCTCGTCGAACCGGCCGTGCTTGCGGCAGCCGTCGGCGTAGATTCGTGCTTTTACTGCGAGAACCCGTTCGGCCGCCTCCTTCAAATCGGGAACCAGCGGTTCGGTCCTGAGGAGCTTGACAATGGACCGGATGCGGTACTTGTCGAGTGTGGGGGTGGAGGCGGAAAGCTGATCGGGATGTCCGCCGCGCTTCATGATGAGCGGTTCGCCGACGAGGCCGATCGGGAAGCGGTATCCGACGCGCAGCCAGAAATCGTAGTCTTCGCAGGCGGGAAGGGTTTCGTCGAAAAAACCGACCGTATCGAAAAGGCTGCGGCGAATCACGGAAGCGGAGGGGCTCACCAGGCATCTTTCCAGGAGGAGAGGAAAGCAGTGCCCGGCCGGTTTTTTGTGGTATTTACGCGGATTGAGGTGTTTGCCGTTGCGGAGCCATACCTCTTCGGTCTGGCACAGATGCAGTCCGGGGTTGTCGTAGAGGTACTGCATCTGGATGGAGAGTTTACGCGGGAGCCAGAGATCGTCGGAGTCGAGCAGGGCGATCCATTGGCCGCGCGATTCGAGGATGCCCCGGTTGCGCGCCGCGCTCACCCCTGCATGTGCCTGCCGGATCAGGCGGATATCTTCGGCAAAACGGGCAAGGTTCTCGCAGGTGCCGTCGGTCGAACCATCGTCGACGACGATTACCTCCATCTTTTCCGGCACGCTTTGTTGGTCCAGAACGGAGGAAATCGCTTCCCGGACGAAGTCTTTCCTGTTGTATGTGGGGATGACGACACTTATCATAGCATGGGCCGGTAGAAGGAAATCGGAAGGCTGCGCATTAAGATTGACCTTGGCTGATAAATAAGATACAGATAGGCGCAATCGGCTCCGGGGTTGTGCCTGGGTGGACTGGGGCGCGCCGACCGGCCGAAAGTACGGAATGATATAACAGATTTTTCCGTTCTTTGAAATTGCGAGGATTCAGGTGTCCTTAGAACCGGATTTAAAAGGGAAGACGGTGTAAAACCGTCGCGGTCCCGCCGCTGTAAACGGGGACGAAAGCCATAGTGATCCACTGGTTCGCACGAGCGGGCCGGGAAGGGATGGCGAGTAGAGCGATCCGTGAGCCAGAAAACCTGCCTGATTCCACAGGGGTTCCGAAATATCTTAGTTTCGGGGGACGAGGTCTTTCCCTGACAAGAGAGGATCAAGTTGAGCTGGGTGCAGTCCTTGAGTTCTTTCCGCGCGTGCGGATCGGGCCAAGGACTTTTTTGTTTTTATGGGCTGTTTTATCAAGGCGGATACACGTGGTTATCAATTTCCCCAAAAAATTTGCTGACGATCGAACCGGACTGGTCAAGGCAGGACGGCAGATCGAAGAAGAAAGTTTCCGGATCATCGATGAAGAGATGGGCAACCATCGCTTTCAGTCCGAGCAGTGGCAGGTCGTTCGCCGTGTGATTCACACGACGGGAGATTTCGACTATGCCCAGCGGATTCGGTTCAGCGCGGAAGCGGTGCTGTCGGGTGTAAATGCACTCAAAGGCGGTGCCTGCATCTACGCCGATACCCGCATGATACGGGCGGGCCTCGCTCCCTGGCGCCTCGAGTGGTTCGGAAACCAGGTGATTACACCGGCGGAAAGTCCGGAGAGCCGGGAAACTGCGGCCAAACTTGGTGTCACAAGGACCCTGGCGGCTTTCAGAAGCTGTGCGTGCAGTCTCGACGGTGCAGTTATCGCTATCGGGAATGCCCCGACCGCGCTTCAGGAAGTCGTGCGGTTGGTAGAAAACGAAGGCGTCAGGCCGGCACTGGTAATCGGCGTTCCGGTAGGGTTCGTTCAGGCGGAGGAATCGAAGGCGGCGCTCTATGACCTTGAAAAGCAGCATTCGATCACCGTCCTGGGCAGGAAAGGCGGCAGCACCGTTGCCGTCGGCATCGTCCATGCCCTCCTGGAAATTGCAAAGGCGGAAAGGTAACTTCGGTTCTCGTTCCATTCAGCTATGGTGTTGTTTCTCTAATTTCGATTTTCTGCTGTTGAGGTTGGTCTATGCTAGGAACATTGTATGGAATTGGAGTCGGCCCGGGGGACCCGGAACTGCTCACGTTGAAGGCAGTCAAAGTTCTCGGCGAGGTCTCGAATGTTTTCGCTGCTTCTTCGAGCAAGAATGACTACAGTCTTGCCTACAGCATCGTAAGCCGCCACCTGCGGCCCGATGTGCCTGTAGCACAGCTCTCTTTCCCGATGACGTTCGATCCCGATCATCTGGAGGATGCGTGGCAGGCGAACTGCGAAACCATCGTAGAGTACCTCCAGGAGGGCAAGGACGTAGCTTTCATCACGATCGGCGATCCGCTTACGTTCAGCACCTTCATCTACCTGATGCGCAAGATACAGAAAAGGCTGCCTGATGTGAATATCTCCATCGTGCCCGGAATAACCTCCTTCCAGGCTGCGGCGGCATGCGCAAAGCTGCCGCTTGCAGAGGGGGAGGAGGCGATGACCATCATCTCGGGCGCCAAGGGAGCCACCAAGTTCAAGGACGCGGTGGATACGGCCGACAACGTGGTCCTCATGAAGACCTACAAGAGATTTCCCCAGATTCTGGAGCAGATCAAAGAAGAGGGCCTCGAGGATCATTGCACGTTTGTCAGCCGGTGCGGCCTGGAAGGGGAAATCGTGGAACACGATTTTGACACCCTGAGCAGGATGGATCAGCCGCACTATCTTTCCCTGATGATAGTGAAGAAAAACGGGAAGAAGTAAGCCCTGTCCCCGCATTCGGTGGACTGCCGAAGGCAATTGGCAAATGCGTTCCCGTGAAAGCGGGAATTTGTGGATTTTCGCGCCGCTTTCCGGCCCCGCTTCCGTCGGTCGGACCGATGCGGGTGCTCTGATGGAATTGTATTTGATCGTCAACTATCTACCCGGCAGGGCTTTTGCCCGGTTCCAACGGCGCTTTGCCTGAAGTAATTCGAAATGAGTGAGCATGCCAACAACGCCGACAGCAGGACAGTTTCCGGACTGCCGGCCCTCATTTCCCCGAAGCAATTTCTCTTCTGGGCCGGACTTGTCCTGGTCATCTTCGGGGCCGCTTTCATCAGTGCGGGGCTGGGCGCTTTCGAGACCCCGTACGGATCGATCCTCAGGCTCCTGGCTGCACCGCTTTTTCCGGATCTCTCCTCGGGAATTGACGATACTGTCCGATATATCGTCCTGCACGTCCGACTCGCGCGGATCTGCCTCGCCTTTCTGATCGGAAGCGCCCTGGGGCTTGCAGGGGCGGTTTACCAGGGCGTGCTGCTCAATCCGCTCGCCGATCCGTTTACCCTCGGCATATCGACGGGAGCTGCCTTCGGGGCCTCGCTCTCGATTCTGCTCGGGCTGGGGAGCATCCACTTCCTGGGCGTCAGCGTTCTGCCTGCAGCAGCTTTTGCCGGGGCACTCCTTGCTCTGTACCTGGTATATATGCTCGGGAGCATGGATGGGCGCATTCACGTCGTAACGATCGTATTAGCCGGCATCATCGTCTCAACTTTTCTTTCAGCCATGATCAGCCTCCTCAAGAGCCTCAACGAGGAATCGGTTTCCACGATCGTCTTCTGGATCATGGGCAGTCTGTCCGGGAAGAGCTGGGCGCACGTCGTGCTGGTCCTGCCCTATATCGCGGCCGGCGGTGCGGCGATATGCTGTTTCACGCGGGAACTCGACCTGCTGAGCCTCGGGGACGTCCAGGCGCAGCAGCTTGGAGTAAACGTACAGAGGGTCCGCTTCTGGCTGCTCCTGGCCGCTTCGCTCATCACGGCCGCGGCGGTTGCAGTCAGCGGCATCATAGGGTTTGTCGGCCTGGTGATTCCTCACCTGGTGCGGCTCGCCCTGGGGCCGAGGCACCGCCTGCTCATCCCCGCATCCCTTCTCTCGGGCGGTTTGCTCGTTCTTGTTGCAGATTCCATTGCAAGGAGTATCCTGCCGGGCGGGGAGGAGATTCCCGTGGGAGTGGTCACGGCACTGATTGGAGGACCGTTCTTTTGCTATCTTCTTCTGCGCCGCAAAAAGCAGCTTCGGTTGCAGTAACCGTTTCGGACATCCGTTGCGGCTATGCCGGAAACGAGGTGTTCAAAGGGCTGTCCTTTTCCGTCGAAAGCGGTGACTTCGTCGGCATCCTCGGGCCGAACGGCGCTGGGAAGTCCACTCTCGTGTCTGCCCTGAGCGGGATCGTCCCGGTAAGGGAAGGGCGCATAGAGATTCTCGGAACGGACTTGGAGCATCTGCCGCTGAAGGAGCGGGCCCGTCGTATCGCCGTCATTGCGCAGGATGGGGACATCCGGCTCCCGTTTGCGTGCCGGGAAATCGTAGCGATGGGCCGCTATCCGCATAAAAAACGGTGGCAGATGGACAGCCCTCGGGATAGCGAGGCCGTCGAAAAGGCGTTGAGCCTCACGGATTCGGCCATTCTTGCGGACCGGCTGATCGGAGAGGTAAGCGGAGGCGAGAAGCAGCGGGTTCTCATGGCCAAATCCCTGGCCCAGGAAACCCCGGTGCTCATCCTGGATGAGGCCACTTCCGCAATGGACGTTCACCGGAAGCTCCAGATTTTCAAGGTGCTCGATCGCCTCAACCGGGAGGATCACCTTACCGTGTTGGCGGTTCTGCACGATGTGAACCTTGCCGCGCTTTTCTGCCGCAGAATGATTTTCCTGAAAGACGGATGCATCGAGGCAGACGGTCCGGCTGAAGAGGTGCTTACGCCGGAGACTCTGGAAAGAATTTACGAAACGCGCGTTATCGTCCATGAAATAAACGGTTCCCGGAAAAAGCAGGTCATTTTTCTGCCCTGAGCCGGATTTGCGTGTGCTCGAAAGGAATTTGTCATCGCTATGATCCGCAGTGTTGCAGTTTGTTGTGCCGTTCTCGTCTGCCTTCTGCAGTGTTGGGCCGCTCCGGCGGGCGGGGCGGAAATCGTCGACGATCTCGGGCAGAAAATCGTCCTGGCACAGCCGGCCAAAAGGATTATCCCGCTCTACGGCGCATTTGCCGAAATGCTCTTTTCCATCGGCGCCGGGCAGCAGGTGATCGCCCGTACCCAGGCGGACAAATTCCCCCCCGAACTGGTTCGGCTTCCCTCGATCGGAACGCATATGAAACCCAATATCGAGATGATAATAGGGCTGAAACCGGACCTCGTTATCCAGAGCGCAAGCCGGAGAGAGGAAACTCCCGAGATATCCCGGCTGATCGATTCGGGCATTCCCGTAGCCGTCTTTTCTCCGAAAAACTTCCGGGAAATCTTTTCCGTAATTGACCGGCTGGGAACCCTGACCGGGCATGCCGACGAGGCTTCAGTCTTTGCCGGGACGCTTCAGCGCAGGCTGGATGAGGTCCGGGCAAAGGTATCGAACGTCGAGCCCAGGCAGCGGGTGTTTTTCGAAGTTCGTGCGGAACCGCTTACCGGGGCGGGGCGTGGCTCTATCGTCCAGCAAATTCTAGAGGCTGCCGGCGCGGAAAACGTGCTGAAAAACGAGAAAGCCATGGTCCAATATAATCTGGAAGCACTCTTGCTCGAAAATCCCGATTATTATGTAGTCCAGGAGGGGCCGATGAACAAAAGCCCCCGGGAACCCGCGAAGAGGACTCACTTCGACCGGCTGAAGTGCGTGCGCGAAGGCAAAGTCCTGCTCGCCGACGAATTTCTTTTCTCTCGCCCCGGCCCTCGCTGCGTGGATGCTGTGGAGCGTCTCGCAGCCGCCCTGTATCCTGAACGGTTTAAAAAATAGAAAATGCCTGACGAACTTGCACCACCGAAATCCAGCAGAAAGAAAAAAGCTCTGCGGAGCGGGTTCAGCACGGGGACTGCGGCGACAGCCGCCGCAACTGCAGCATTGAGGCACCTGCTGACCGGAA
>JAEZXS010000275.1 GCA_023442755.1 Pseudomonadota bacterium
GGTTTCGCTGTCCAGGGGGTACTCCCCTTTTGCCTATGGATCTACTCCTTTCGACCGGCCAGCTTCCCGCGTTCGGTTACCCTGCACGGGTGGCCGCAGCTACATGTTGAACGAGCAATTAACATGCCCGACACCTTTCAGTCGGATAGATCAGCCAGGCTTAGCCTGGCACACCAGAGATCGCCGAGAAACGCGCATGAGGCTTTCCAAAATCGGGCATAAATGCTCTGCGCGCTCCCTGTACTTCTCTGCGGGCCGCGGTATCTGCACAGTGAAAAAGGCAGAGACCGCAGAGTAAGCGAAACGGAGATATCATTGCGAACCGCTGAATTGTACTTTCGTTTTTCCTCCGCGTTCTCAGCGCCTCTGCGGTTGATTTGATCCATAAAGGAACCGATATTCGCACGAAGCATTAAGTTGACGCGCCTTTGCGCAGCGCGGAAGCGAAGAAGAACGAACGACAAAGAATGAGAGGATATCCCAATCTTGTGGGAGCGGGTTGCAGCCGCGATGCTTTGTCGAAACATCGAAGTGCTGCAAGCCCTTCCAATATAGTGCATTGAATTCCGACTCTTACGAACAGGGGACCGAATGAGCAGATTTCTGATCGTAGATGTTGGGGCCGGAACGATAGACATCCTGTTTTATGACGACCTGACGGGAACGCACTACAAGGCCGTCGGGAAGTCCCCCGTCCGGTGCGTCGGCGAAAAGGCGGCGGCCACGCAAGGCAACCTCCTGTTTACCGGCCGCGAAATGGGAGGCGGCGCTCTTTCCGAAGTCCTGCGGAACCGGGTGCGGACGGCCGAAGTGCTGATGACCTCTTCGGCGGCGCTCACCATCAGCCATCAGCTCGATAAGGTGCAGTCCTGGGGGATCCGCATCGTCAAGGAAAAGGAGCTTGCTCACCTGAGCCGCCAGGAGGACTACAGCGTCATCAAGCTGGGAGACCTCCAGCCGGACCGCCTGGAAAGAATAGTCACCGACCTGGGTGTTCCCTTTGAATTCGACGTGCTCGGCGTATGCGCCCAGGACCATGGAATGCCTCCTGAAGGCACTTCGCATCTCGACTACCGCCACAAGCTCTTCCAGCAGGTTCTCGACCCAAACCCCTTTCCCCATTCCCTGATATATGCCGCAAACGAGGTCCCGCACACATTCAACCGGCTGAGATCCATCGCGGAGAGCGGAAGCGCGCTTCCCGCCGGCGAGGTGTACGTCATGGACAGCGGCATGGCGGCAATCCTCGGGGCTTCCATGGATTACCGCGCCGCCATGCTCCGGAACATCCTCGTCCTCGACCTCGCGACCTCGCATACGGTCGGGGCCGTTTTGACGCAGGGCGAACTTGCGGGATTTTTCGAATACCACACCAAAGACATCACCATTGAGAGGCTCGATTCTCTCATAGTCGAACTGGCGGACGGCAAACTCACGCACGAGCGGGTGCTGGAGGAAGGGGGACACGGCGCCTATGTGCGCAGGGCGGTGGGCTTCAAGTCCATCGAAATGATCGTCGCAACCGGCCCCAGGCGCAGGCTGGTGGAGCAATCCCGCCATCCGATCACGTTCGGGGCTCCCCTGGGCGACAACATGATGACCGGAACGGTCGGGGTGCTCGAAGCGATCCGTAGACGGCAGTCAAAGCCGCCCCTGATCTATCTTTGATCAATGGAGGGAAAACCGGTGGAAGACCTTGGTGGAAGGATCGCGCTCGTTACGGGAGCAAGCCGTGGGATAGGCGCGGCGGCGGCCCTGGCGCTCGCAAAAGAAGGGGCGGACGTTGCCGTCAACTTCCGGGTCAACCGGAAAGAAGCCGAAGAAGTCTGCACAGCGATAAAGAATATGGGCCGGCGGGCGATAGCCGTTGCTGCCGATGTTTCGGTTTCCGCAGATGCGGAATCTCTCGTCAATTCCGTGGAAGAAAAGCTCGGGGGCGTCGACATCCTGGTCAACAATGCGGGGATCACCCGCAGGCAACCCTTCGATGAAATCACGGAAAAAGACTGGGACGAAGTGCCTGCGATAAACCTCAAATCGGTCTTCCTGGTGACCAGGCTGGTCCTCCCGCACATGCGGACGCAGCGCTGGGGGCGCATCATCAACCTGTCCTCGGTTGCCGCGCAAACCGGAGGGGTGATCGGACCGCACTACGCCGCATCGAAAGCAGGCATCATCGGCATCACCCATTCCTATGCTTCGCTCCTGGCCAAAGAGGGCATTACGGTCAACGCCGTCGCGCCGGCCCTCATCCGGACCGACATGATCGCGGGCAACCCGAAAGCCACTCCCGCACTCATACCCGTGGGCCGGTTCGGAGAAGTCGACGAAGTTTCCGATATTGTGGTAATGCTGGCAAAAAACGGCTACATGACCGGCCAGACGATCAACCCCAACGGGGGCTGGTATATGAGCTGACACATGGGTCTGGCGGATTCCGATCTTCGCCGATCCGGGAATTGTAAACATTATCCGGGAGAAGGATGGAACGATGCTCAAGAAATCGCATGCCCTGCTGTTTTGCCTGTTGCTCCTCGCCGTCTTCGCCTTTCCGTCGGCCGCGCGGTGTGAAAACCTCCCGGCCGGCTTCGTCTACGTAGACGAGGTCGTTCCGGGCATCAAGGTCGAGCTGCGGTATTACTCGGATTATAACTTTGTCGGAAAACGGGTCGACGGGTATGTCGCACCGCGATGCATCCTCACCAGGGAAGCGGCCGAAGCTTTGAAGGGAGTCCAGCAGGATTTGAACGTCTTCAGCCTGGGCCTGAAGGTATACGACGCCTACCGGCCGCAGCAGGCGGTGGACCACTTCGTCAGGTGGGGCAAGGACCTGGGCGACACGCGGATGAAGAAGGTTTTCTATCCCAATGTCGAGAAATCCAGGGTGTTCAAGGAAGGCTACATCGCGGAAAAATCCGGGCACAGCCGTGGCAGCACGGTGGATTTGACCATTGTACCGCTGGATGCGAAGGACTCGGACCAGGGATTGGACATGGGGACCGGGTTCGATTATTTCGGGCCGCAGTCCTGGCCCGACAATGCCGGGGTGGGGCCCTCCACGCGCGCCCACCGCATGCTCCTGAAGCTGGTCATGGAGAAGCACGGGTTTAAGCCCTATGACAAGGAGTGGTGGCATTTCACCCTGAAAAACGAACCCTACCCGGAGACCTTCTTCAACTTTCCCGTCCGCTGAACCGGATTTCCAGCAGCTTAAAAAATAGCGTTGTTTCGTTATATCATTCTTGACATAATGCTTTGCCTATGAGATAAGGGGATCGTCAGTTTCATACGTCCTTTTTTTCCGAAAACCGGGTATCAGCGGCCCGGTTTTCCCTTTTAGGGGCCAAAGCCACCTTCCTCGTAGAATCCATATGGCAACTTTCCTTCTCGTGAACCATTTCTCTTGACATAATGGGCTAGAGTTCTATACTTCAATCGTTATGCTTAGATATGCATAACGTCACCTGCCCGTCGATCCTTGGATGCAAACAGAATTGGATCCTGTCATGAATATTGGCCGCTACACTTTTGACGAGTACGTCGAAACGGTAAAGTCTTTTCACGGCTACGCCGCACCGGGACTGATACTGGGCGGCTTCATGGTCAACCTGGCGCTGGAGCACATACCCCGCGGGGCGCTCTTCGACGCTGTTTCCGAGACCCGAAGCTGTCTTCCCGATGCCGTTCAGCTGCTGACGCCCTGCACGGTGGGGAACGGCTGGCTGAAAGTCCTCAACCTCGGCCGCTACGCTCTGAGCCTCTACGACAAGTACACGGGAGAGGGCGTCCGCGTCTACGTGGATGCCGAAAAAGTGCGCGCCTGGCCGGAACTGGAAGCGTGGCTGTTCAAGCTGAAGACGAAAAAGGACCAGGACAGCGAGCTGCTGCAGCAGGAGATCAGGGACTCCGCGTACGGGACCCTCGGGGTCCGGCAGGTGCGGATCCAGCAGCATTTTCTCAAAAAGCACAGCAAGGGACGGATAGCGGCCTGCCCGATGTGCGGAGAGCCCTACCCGGTCCGGGATGGAGCCATCTGCAGGGCCTGCCAGGGGGAATCCCCCTACGAAACGGGTTCCGGGGAACACACTGACGCCGAGCTGCGGCTTCGCTCCGTGCCTCTCCAGGAGGCGATCGGGAAAACGATCGCTCACGACATGACGATGATCCAGCCCGGAACGAGCAAAGGGGCGGCTTTCGTCCGCGGCCAGAAGCTCACGGCGGGCGATGTCTGCCAGCTCCAGAGGATGGGCAGGAACAACATATATGTGGAAGGGGAATCCCCGGCCGAGTCGGAGTGGGTTCACGAAAACGAGGCGGCCCTGGCCTTTGCCCGCGCCATGGCGGGAGAAGGCGTGCGCTTTTCCGAGCCGGCCAGGGAAGGCAAAATCAACCTGGAAGCGGACAGAAGCGGCCTCCTCGTGGTCGATGAAGAGGGGCTGGAGGAATTCAACATGGTTCCCGGCGTGATGTGCGCATCGCGAAAGAGCTTCACGCCGGTGCCCGGCGGCAGGAAGCTGGCGGGAACGCGCGCCATTCCTCTATATCTGCCGCGGGGGGCTTTTTTAAAGGCGATGACGATCCTCGGCTACGGCCCTCTTTTCCGCGTGCTTCCCATGCGCAGGGCGCGCGTGGGGATCCTGGTCACCGGGAGCGAGGTTTTCCAGGGCCTGATTGAAGACAAATTCATTCCGATTCTCGGCGCAAAGGTCGAGGCGCTCAACTGCACGCTGATCAAATCCGCCATCGTTCCCGATGACCGCAAGGCAATAAGCGATGCGACCAGGGATATCATCCGGAGCGGAGCCGATCTGCTGATCACCACGGCCGGGCTCTCCGTCGACCCCGACGACGTCACGCGCAAGGGGCTGGCGGACGCGGGCGCAACGGAAATGCTGTACGGCGCTCCGGTGCTGCCCGGTGCCATGACGCTTCTGGCCCGCATCGGCTCGGTCCAGGTCCTGGGGGTTCCCGCCTGCGCCCTCTATTTCAAGACAACCAGCTTCGATCTTCTCTTCCCCCGGCTGCTGGCCGGAATCGAGATAACCCGCCGCGACCTGGCAAAGCTGGGGCACGGTTCCTATTGCCTGGAGTGCAAAGTTTGTACTTTCCCGAAGTGCCCGTTCGGCGGTTGATGCAAGGCGGGCAGAAAGGGGTTGCGATGTCTGGCGAAAAGAGCTTGACTGCAAAGCCTTCGGTACTGGACGAACAGAACCCGGGACATCCGGGAGAAAGCGCGACGAAGCCGCATGAGCCCACAGTCCGGCTCCACCTCTGGCTCGAAAAGGGAGACGAGGTGTTCTTCGGGGCCGGCCGCGCGCTGCTTCTCGCAGAGATCGAACAACACGGTTCATTGAGCAAGGCTGCCGAGGCGCTGGGTATGTCCTACAGGGCGGCATGGGGCAAGATCAGGAAGACGGAAAAAGTACTGGGCGTCAAGCTGATCGCGCAAAACGGCTGCCGAAAGGAAGGACACCGGCTGACGGAGCAGGGCCTGCTTCTCAAGGAGCAATATCTCCACTGGTTCCAGGAAATCGAGAAGTGTGCGCTGTCGAAGGCTGCGGAAATCTTTCCCTGGCGGGTAAAGGGCTACAGAAAGCGAACCCCTGCTCAAATTCGAAACATGACGGGATGACGCACATGCAAGTCTTGAAGCACATGACTTCCCGGTTCAAAGATAACGGCCTGTTCGCCGCCGAGTACAACCTTGCGGTGGAGGAACTGCTCGAGATCTATATAGACGATACCCCTTATGCGGTCACCATGCGCCTGCCCGGCGACGACGTAAACCTCGTCGCGGGGTTCTGCTTTACCGAGGGCATCATTTCTTCGCGGGAAGACATCCGGGAAATCCGGCACTGCGAGTCCATTCCGGAAGATGGGCGGATGCTCGTCTACCTCAACGGCAGCGGTTCCAAAAAGAGAGTGGACCACCGGAACCGACGCGAATATCTCAGCAAGACGAGCTGCGGCGTGTGCGGCAAGAGCAAGGCGGAAGAACTGTACCTCGACATCAGCCCGCGCGCGACCTTCAGGCGCATCCATCTGGAAACCCTCCTGGCACTCAAGGATGTCTTCGAAGCCAGGCAGGCCATCTACCCTCTCACAGGATCGACGCATTCGGCCGGGGTCTTCAACCATGAACGGGACCTGCTCTCCTTTGCAGAAGACATCGGACGCCACAACGCCTTCGACAAGGCTATCGGGGCGCTCGTGCTGGAAGACAGGCAGCATGAGGCGTTCGCGGCGATCGTTTCCTCCCGGTTGAGCTTCGAGATGGTGCAAAAGGCGGGGGTGCTCGGGGTCGAAGTGCTCTGCGGCCTGTCCGCACCCACCAGCATGGCCGTGAGCATGGCAGACCGGCTCAACATAACCCTCATCGGTTTCTTGCGCGAAAGCAGTATGAGTATCTACACCCACAAAGAAAGAATCCTAAGCTCCTGAGGCGCCCTTCCATTTGTTGAAAAAACTAACGCCGGAAAGTTGAAGTCCCGCATTGGCGGCACTGGCTGATTTACAAGATATACCGGAGTCTTGCCGCAAATCAGCATCAAGCATGATTGTATGTTCAATTTCTCACATTAAACAACACCTACTCCCTCTTCGGTTCTCTCCCGCAAGACTGCTTCCTGTTAATATGTTTAATTTAACATGTTGAAATTATTGCATAATAGTCTATGGTCGGCTGTAAATCACAGTTGCATTTTCTCGTGCTTGGACTAGCCGGAAATTTGGGAACATTGTCACATAACGGATTCTTCTATCGGGATTTTCAATCAACAAGGAGAAGAACATGGGAGTAACGCGGCGTGAGTTCCTCTTCATCTCCGGTACCATGGGCGCGGGCCTGGCGCTTTCGTCGCTTGGGCTCGACATGCGTCCGGTGGCCGCCTATGCGGAGGAACTCAGCAAGATGGACAGGGTGAAGAGCGCCAGGCAGACCTACTCGCTTTGCTATTACTGTTCGGTGACCTGCGGGCTGCTCTGCAGTACGGACGCCAAGACCGGAAAGATCATCAATATCGAGGGAGACCCGGACCACCCGATAAACGAGGGGGCGCTTTGCGCAAAGGGCGCCGCAATCTTCCAGATGTCGTCCAACAACGAACACCGGCTGACCAAGGTCCTCTACCGCAAACCCGGCGGAGACAAGTGGGAGGTCAAAAGCTGGGACTGGGCGCTGACGAAAATTGCGAAAAACATCAAGGCCGCGCGCGACAAGGAATTTATCGCGAAAAACGCCAAAGGCCAGGTGGTGAACCGGACCGAGTCCATCGCTCACATGGGCAGCTCCAAGCTGGACAATGAAGAATGCTGGATGACCACCACGGCGATGAGGTCGATGGGTATCGTATACCTCGACCATCAGGCAAGGGTCTGACACGGTCCGACTGTAGCGGCTCTGGCAGAGTCGTTCGGACGCGGTTCCATGACCAACCATTACATCGATCTCAAGAACAGCGACTGTATCCTGATCATGGGAAGCAACGCGGCGGAAAACCACCCCATATCCTTCAAATGGGTCCTGCGCGCAAAGGACAAGGGCGCAAAGATCATTCACGTCGATCCCCGCTTCACCAGGACATCCACCCAGGCGGACTTCTATGCCGCCCTGCGTTCCGGGACCGACATCGCATTCCTCGGCGGCATGATAAAGTACATCCTCGACAACAATAAGTATTTCGAGGAATACGTCAGGAACTACACCAACGCATCATTCATCGTCGACGAGAAGTTCAAGTTCGACGACGGGCTCTTCTCCGGCTACGACCCGACGACCAGGAAGTACGACAAGGCGACCTGGACCCTGAAGCTCGACGCCAACGGCGTTCCCGAAAAGGACCCGACTTTCCAGAACCCGCGCTGCGTGCTCCAGATGCTGAAGGCGCACTATTCCCGCTACGATATCGAAAAAGTCTCCTCGATCACCGGCACCCCGGTCGAAGACCTCAAGACGGTCTACGAGATGTATACCTCGACGGGAGTAAAGGACAAGGCGGGAACGATCATGTACGCCCTCGGCTGGACGCAGCACACGGTCGGAGCGCAAAACATCCGGACCATGGCCATGATCCAGCTTCTCCTGGGCAACATCGGAGTCGCGGGAGGCGGGGTCAACGCGCTTCGCGGCGAACCCAACGTCCAGGGTTCCACCGACCAGGCCATCCTCACGCACATCCTTCCAGGTTACCTGAAGGCGCCGGCGGGTTCCATGGCAAACCTTGACGAATACCTGGCCAAGGTCACTCCCAAGACAAAGGAACCGCAATCGGCAAACTGGTATCAGAACACGCCCAAGTACATGATAAGCCTGCTCAAGGCATGGTACGGCCCCAAGGCGGTCAAGGAAAACGGGTACGCCTACGAGTGGCTGCCCAAGCTCGATGACGGCCAGGATGCAACGCTTCTGACCATGATCGATAAGATGTACCAGGGAAAGATCAAGGGCTTC
Source organism: Pseudomonadota bacterium (assembly GCA_023442755.1). Lineage (GTDB taxonomy): Bacteria > Desulfobacterota > Syntrophobacteria > Syntrophobacterales > Syntrophobacteraceae > SbD1. Next base: position 8,450 of record JAEZXS010000275.1, read on the forward strand.
ACCTGCATAGGCCAGGATCCTGCCTGCAGCCTCCCCAACGCGAACAAGGTGCGGAAGGCTTTCGCCAAGCTCGACTGGATGGTGCACGTCAACATCTTCGACAATGAGACGGCATCCTTCTGGAAGGGGCCGGGAATGGATCCGAAGAAGATAAAGACGGAGGTCTTCCTGCTTCCGGCCGCGGCCGTCATGGAGAAAGCGGGCACCATGTCCAACAGCGGACGCTGGGTGCAGTGGAAATACGTCGCCGCCCAGCCCCCGGGAGACGCCCTTGCAGTCGGCGATATCCTGTACCGCCTCATGAACAAGATGAAGGACCTCTACAAGAAGGAAAAGGGCGTTTTCCCCGACCCGATCGTAAACCTGGTCTGGAACTACGCGGACCAAAAGGGCATGTACGATCCGGTTGCGGTCGCCAAGGCGATGAACGGCTACTTCCTCGAAGACGTGACCGTCGGAGACAAGACCTTCAAGAAGGGGGAATGCGTCCCGGGCTTCGCCTTCCTGCAGGCAGACGGCAAGACCGCCTGCGGCAACTGGCTCCATTCGGGACAGTTCACCCAGGATGGTCAGAACCTGACCCAGCGCAGGAAAAAGGATGACCCGACAGGTCTTGGCCTCTTCCCCGAATGGTCGTGGGTCTGGCCGGTAAACCGGCGCATCATCTACAACCGGGCATCGGTAGATCAGAACGGCCAGCCCTACAACCCCAACCGTCCGCTTCTCAAATGGGCAGACGGCAAATGGGTGGGCGATGTTCCCGACGGTCCGTGGCCGCCCCTTGCCGACAAGGAAAAAGGAAAGCTGCCTTTCATCATGAAGCCCGACGGAATCAGTTCGCTTTTCGGGCCGGGCATGGCGGAAGGTCCTTTCCCCGAACACTATGAACCCTACGAAGGGCCGCTGTCCAAGAACATCATGTCCTCCCAGCTCAGCAACCCGGTCATCAAGATCTTTTCCAGCGACCTGGACAAGGTGGCAGTGGCCGATCCGAAGTTCCCCTTCGTTTGCACCACCTATACCAGCACGGAGCACTGGTGCACGGGGGCCGAGACCAGGTGGCAGTCATGGCTGACCGAGGCCCAGCCGGAGGCCTACATCGAACTCAGCAAGGAAGTCGCCGAGTTGCGGGGGGTCAAGAACGGCGAGCGGGTCAAGGTGGAATCGCCGCGAGGCAAAGTCGAATGCGTGGCCATGGTCACGACGCGTTTCCGTCCTTTCAAGATCGGCGGACAGACCGTGCACCAGGTGGGCATGACCTTCAACTACGGCTGGCTTTTCCCGAAGGATTGCGGCGACACTGCAAACCTGCTGACCCCGGGCGTAGGCGACGGGAACGCCATGACGCCGGAATACAAGGCCTTCATGGTCAACGTGACCAAGGTGTAGGGAGGAAAAAGACATGGCCAAGGGCAAATCCATATTGGTAGATACTTCCAAGTGCACGGCCTGCCGGGGTTGCCAGGTTGCATGCAAGCAGTGGAACGGGCTGCCGGGCACCAAGACCAAACAGATCGGCACATACCAGAACCCGCAGGATCTGTCGGCCCAGACGTGGAAACTCGTCCGGTTTTCCGAAGGGATAAAGGAAAACGGCAAGCCGTACTGGTACTTCTTCTCGGAACAGTGCCGCCACTGCCTGGAGCCTCCCTGCATGGACAGCATCGGAGGCTATGCGCCGGACGGCGTGAAAAAGGACGAGGTGACGGGTGCGATCGTCTTCACTCCGAAGGCGAAAGAGGCTCCCCTCGATGAAGTAAAGAGTGCGTGTCCGTACAACATCCCCCGCCAGGACCCGAAGACGAAGGATTTCGCCAAGTGCACGATGTGCATCGACAGGGTAAGCGCGAACAGGCTCCCGGCCTGCGTTCAGAGCTGCCCGACGGGCGGAATGATCTTCGGGGAAAGGGATGAGATCCTGGCGCTGGCCAAAACGAGGGTCGAGGAACTGAAAAAGACCTATCCGAAGGCCCAGGCTCTGAATGCGGACGAAGTGCGCGTAATCTATATCGTCACCGACGACCCCAAAAAGTATCACGAGTTCGCGGTTGCCTGATGCGATTTGGACGTCATTCCGACGGAAGTCGGAATCCAGCAGCGCTTTTTCTGCATACCCTGCCGGACCCCGGACCCGATCCGGGGTTCGCCGGGGTGACGTCATTGGTGGCTCAATCTCCTTAAGTCAAGGCTGTGCGTAAAGATTTACCGGAAATGGAGCATGTGTTTATGAGTGGAACGAACCTGGCCGATGAGGCCGCGGAGAAGATGACCGCCGCTCTGCACGCAGCGGAGAAAAAAAGCGGCTACCTGACCGAGATCGTCAAGGCATTCGGCCAGACGCTGGTCGAACAGGCGCGGTGGCGGGCGGAACTGCCGGAAGTGGACGCGCATGACGTTTCGCCCCTCGACCCGGCGAAATTCGCGGTGGGAATCCCACTGTCCGGAAGGGAGAAGCTCACCCGCCTCGGCGCGGTCTGGGAACAGGCGGCAAACAGGATCATGCCCTCGCTGGCAGTGGGATTTCCCAAAATCGGCAGTGAACTGCAGGTGATCCGGACTGCCCTTGCGGCCGGGACTTTTCCGGCGGACGACTTCCTGGGCGCCGCCTATGGCGGCCGGCTGGAAGAGGCGCATGAGATCGCCGGGCAAATAGGCGTGGAACCGAAGATTCTGCTGTTCGTGCTGGTTCAGACGGCCAAGCCGGTCCTGGAAAAGCGCGCGCAAGCGCTGCGGCCACACATTGCGGAACTCGCATGGAACAAGGGCTATTGCCCGATCTGCGGCTCGTTTCCCGAATTGAGCATCCTTCGGGGCAAGGAAGGACAGCGCCGGCTCCGGTGCAGCTTCTGCGCGAACGAGTGGCGCTTCTACCGCTCCGCCTGCCCCTGCTGCGAAGCCCAGGAGCCCGGCCACGGCGAGATGATCTTCGTGGACGGATGCGAGCAAGAGTTCGTCGAGGTCTGCCATAATTGCAAGACATATATTACCGGGATCGACACGAGGAAACTGGCGGAAGAGATCGTACCGGAGGTTATGGAAATCAACTTGCTGCACCTCGATGCCATTGCCCGGGAAAAAGGCTTTCTCGCCCTGAAAGAGATGGAAGGGCCTCGATCGGCCGGATGACCGGAACGTTCGCCATTTTCGTCCTGAATAATCCGCAGATTTAACGAAATAATTCTAAAGTCTTCAGATTATTAATCTGCGCGAATCTGCGAAATCTGCGGATATTTAACGTTTTTTTACCGACACCTCGCAACGAGCACGCCTCGACACCGGGGAGTCGGCAGGATGTGCCTTGCAGGCAGGTTCGTTGTTATATGCGGAAGAAGGGCAGATATCCGCAGATTACGCCGATTTTCACAGATTTAACGAAATATATTAAAGCCTCCAGGTTATTCTAATCTGCGCGAATCTGCGAAATCTGCGGATATTTAACGTTTTTGACTGACATTTCGCAGCGGGCACGCCTTGCAGGCAGGTTCGTTGCTGTATGCGAAAGAAAGGCATATCATCCGCAGATTTCGCCGATTTCCGCAGATTTAACGAAATAATTTTTAGCCTTCAGGTTCTTTAATCTGCGCGAATCTGCGGATATTTAATGTTTTTGACTGACATCCCACAACGGGCACGCCTCGAATAAAATAGAGGCGGGGTGTGGCATGACCCCGCCTCTATGACGCTTTCGCATCCGGTATATCATTTTACACGCTTGGTTCATGGCGGCATCGGTCCGCTCAGGTCCGTCCTGACGCCCCCGTTTTGCTCAAATCATATTCCTTTTCCGACCACCTGCCCGGGAGGGCAGGTTCAATCATCTTCGTGGTGCCGGTGGTGCCGGTGGTGTCCCCGGTGCCTTCCCTGATAGCAGTCGTCCCCATAACAGCTGTCGCTTTGATAGGACTCATAGCTTTCGTAAACCTCAACCTGCGGCTGCTCATGGTAGACCACGGGAGGCGAGGTATAAACCACCGCGGGAGGAGCGACTTCGACATACGCGCCCCCGTTATTGATTTCGACACTGAATCCCAAGCCGGCCTCGGCTGTTGATGCAAATAAGGCACAAACGAAAAGCAGCAGCGCAAAACAAAACATCCTCATGTTGTCTCCTCCATCGCCGGAAAACCCGCAGCTCACGGACTGCCCCCGGTTCGGCATCGATTCGGCGCCGAACTAAGCCGGCTTCGAGCAACTATCATGCCTGCGGGGAAGGAGGCTCGTAAAAGCCGAACTGGTGAGGGATCACGCCATCTGTGGGATGGTGCGATCATACCGATCGTGGACTTGAAGAGTGCAGTATTTTCAAGACACAGTGTAGGGCAAGGCCTGCACGCGCCTCGAATGAGAATCCGGATGCGGCTCTGCGGTGATATTTTTGCAGGATAGGGTTTTCACACGACCGTTCAATTGCAGGCCGTCCAAAGCATCGAGGCTGGAAGCCTCTCCCACGGCATCGAGCGGGAGCGCTTTACGGCTGAACGGGAGGCGTCCCGGTTCATTTCTTGTTTATGATAAAGGCATTCGAATCCGATTGTACTCTAGAAATCAGAACGAATGATTTCGAACCATCAAGGGACACGAAGGAGGAGAGTGAATGAGTCTTTTTGCCTGGAGCGAGAAGTACAGCGTGAATGTCGCCGAAATCGACAACCAGCACAAAAAGCTGATCGGCATGGTTAACCAGTTGCACGACGCGATGCGCCAAGGGAAGGGGAAAGACGCGCTGGGACCGATTTTGAAGGATCTTGTCGGGTACACGCGAACACACTTCTCGGCCGAGGAACGCATCATGCGCGACAACGGCTACCCCGAATATGAGGTTCATAAAACCAAGCACGACCACATGACGGCAAAAGTGGCGGACATCTACAAAGAATATCTTGCAGGAAAGGCCAACATCACCTTCGAAGTTATGGACTTTCTGGAGAAGTGGCTCGATAAGCACATCATGGGAACGGACAAACAGTACACCCCCTTTCTCAACGGCAAGGGGATCCACTGAGCAGGCATTCCGGCGGGAGAGGCTGCGCCGGCGCGATATCGCGGCTGGATGCCGCTCAGACTGTTGAAAAAGCCCTCAATCCGTCACCCCGACGAACCCCGGATCGGGTCCGGGGCAGGCGTCGGGGCCCAGAAGTGCTTGAAAAAACTGAATTCCGGCTTTCGCCGGAATGACGATCACGATGATTTTAGAGTTTGTCATCAATCTGCTCGGCTACAAGCCGCTCCCCCAAAAGCTTTTTGAAAGCGAAGGCCATTCCACAAGGCTTTTTGAAAGCGTCAAATCGCCAGGAACGCATCGGGCAAAAGGCTTGTCGCCAGCATGACCGTATTTATGTCGCGGTTCTCGCGGAAGGTCGAAACGTCGCGGTTTTCAGGGGCGAGCCAGAAATCTTCGATGATCCCCGCCAGCAGTCGATAACGTGCCAGGCTTGCCGGAATTTTCCGTCCGGCAAGAATGCGGGGGGCAGTTTCCACCAGCCGCTGCATCCGCTCCAGACCGTGCAGCCCGATGGAAAGCCCCAGTTCGCGGAAGGCCAGGCGATACCGGGCCGGCGCTTCCAGCTCGCCCGAATTGGCATACGCGTCCAGGCCGGTCTGCGATGCCTCCAGCAAATCCTCCAGTAATTGCCTCTCTGGAAAAGCCTCTCCCGCGATCATCTGCGCCACCCTGAACGCATCGGAAAGAAGGCCGCCCAGGCCGAGCGGGTCGTCCGTCGCCCAGTCCTTTCCCCTGCAGATATCCGCCAGGCCCGCAATTTCGGCCGCGAGGTCCGGACTTTCCGGATCGTTTTTCGCCCCCCGCAGGAGTTCATGGAATGTTATGAGCCCGTCGAGCGGATCGTGGTGCCCCATGGACATCACCAGCGGGCGGGAAAGGTCGATGCTCATCTTCCAGTACATCAGCGCCGGTGCGTCCGGATAGGGAAAGTAGGTGAAGCCGGCCCAGGCCGCCTTCGCCAGTTCGACGGCCCACCGGTGGTAAACGGATTCTCCCGTTGCCGCGCTTACGCGGTTGAGTGTATGCATCCACTTGGTGAGGTAGTGGAAATACTGCCCGTCGCGGTCCCACTCCAACCGGGCGTTGTAGGGTTCATCCGGGCCACGCTCGTTCAGTCCCTTCCCGATCCGCAGTCCGCCCGCCGTGGGGTGCAGATCGCCTTCCTTCTCGCTCAGGCCGCTGATCCAGCCCGCGCGGCGGTCGTCCCTCCTGTGGCGACCGAGCGTCCGGTGCACCTGGTCGACGAGAAGCAATGCCAGTTTTCTGTAGTGTTCATAGCCGGTCGCACGGTACAGTTCAAGGAAGTTGCACACGGCAAACGCATCGGTCCAAAGGTAGCGTTTCGGCGCATCACCCGCCGGCGACAGCCCGGTCAGACGGGCGAAGTCCGTCATGATCTCGGCGGCAAAAGCGAGTTTCCGTTCTTCAGACATCATCCGGCATTAGACCTCTGCTACACATATTATTATGTCGCCTGGGATTTCATTGCACGCTCCCGGGTCGATTCCCGTCACACACGCAAAAAAGGGGTAAGAGGCGAAGGGATGCTTTGAAGGTAAGTACCTGGTTCTATCGCAGGGTATGCCTCGGCCCGGCATGCAGGAAAAATCACATCGGATTGCCAATCCCGGGCAATGTCCTTGACAAGGATGCAGGGCATGAAAACCTTACCAAAAGGAGACTAACATGCAACTAAGAGACATCGTCGTAATCGGAACTTCGGCAGGAGGGGTCGAGGCCTGCAAGAAGCTCGTTACATCTATCCCCCCCGATTTCGGCGGCTCCATTTTTATAGTAATTCACCTGCCGCGAAACGGCGTGAGTTACATGCCGCAGCTTCTATCGCAGTGGAGTCCCCTGCCCGCGGTACATCCAAAAGACGGCGCCCCCATTCTGCCGGGCCGCATATATGTTGCCCCTCCCGATTTTCACATGCTCGTAAAACCGGGAAGGATCCGCCTCATCCCGGGTCCTGAGGAAAACTACGCCCGCCCCGCCATAGACCCTCTTTTTCGAAGCGCCGCGGCGGCATACGGCAATCGGGTGGTCGGAGTGGTACTTTCGGGCAATCTCGACGACGGAACGGCAGGTCTGAAAGTAATACAGGAAAAAGGAGGCATCACTGTTGTCCAGGACCCGGAGGATGCGCTCTTCTCCGGCATGCCGGCCAGTGCGGCCGCGCGCGTTCGGGTAAACTATATCCTGCCGCTGGATGAAATCGCGGCTCTTCTTGCAGACCTGGTACAAACGGAAGCAGCGGAAGCAGCAGCCATATCCAATCCGGGAGAGAAAGAGGAAAAAGACATTCTGGAGATATCATTGGACGATCTGCAAACCAGAGTAGAAACCGGAGAGGCCACCGGCCTTACCTGTCCGCAATGCGGGGGCATACTCAGGGAAAAAGTGCTTGGGGATTCCGCCGAATTCCGGTGCCGCGTGGGACATGCATTCTCTTCGGGCCACCTGGAGACGGCTCTGGCGGAAAACGTCGAATCCGCCCTCTGGAATGCGGTGCGTGTCCTGGAAGAAAAGGAGCAGCTCTACCACCGCCTGGCTGCGCGCATGGAGCACCTGGAGATCCAGCGGTCCGCAGGCCACTTCGAGACGAGAGGGAAGAAAGCCAGCCAGGACGCGCGGATCATACGCAAGATCATCATGGAAGGCGAAAAGAAGGTCGAGACATCCTGACCGGTTCAGACCTTCCACACCGCCCGTATGCAGGTCCCCATCCCCAAAGTCGATTCGACGGAAAGCATGCCCCCTGAAAGCTCCGCCCGCTCCCGCATGCTGGCAAGGCCCATCCCGCCCCGATTCCTGCTGCAATAAGGATCGAAGCCGGCTCCGTTGTCCTTCACGGTAAGTTCGATCGTATCATCCCGCCTGGCGACCGATACATCCACCGAGTCGGCTCCACTGTGCTTTGCCGCGTTATTGAGCGCTTCCTGAACAATGCGGAAGAGAACGATTTTCAGTTCTTCAGGCACGTCCCCTTCCTCCATATCCTTTACGACCCCTACATGGAGGTTCGGGAAAGACTGCCCAAGGTCCCTGCAAAACCAGTCTACTGTCGCCAGGATGCCAAGGTCGTCCAGGATGGAAGGCCTCAGTCCGGTATAGATGCTGCGCACCTCGTTCATGGCATTCTGAACGATCGGGACCAACCGGGCCATGAGGCCGAACGCTTTCTCCGGCCGCTCCTGGTGTTGGTTTTCGAGCGTATGTTCGATGGTGAATTTCATGGCCGCAAGGGTCTGGCCGATGCTGTCGTGGAGTTCCCGCGCGATACGCCGGCGCTCCTCTTCGTGGGCGGCAAGAAGGCTCGCCGACAGGTTCTTGAACTGCGACTGCGATTCCGCGAGCTGATCGTACGCGGCTTTCAGTTCTTCTTCCGCCTGTTTGCGCTGCGTGATATCCACAAAGGTCGCCAGGAAGTTCCGGTCATCCTTTTCGTCCTTCTGGGGCACTATTTCGAGGTGGACCCAGAAAGGTTCACCGGATTCTTTTACGAACCGGAATTCTCCACGGACGATGCCGCTCTCGATATCACGGAGTTCATGGAGGAACCTGTAATATGTCGCATGATATTGGAGATCGATGTACCGGGAGAATCTCCGGTGCCTGAGCCTGTCTCTCAGCAGGCCCAGCATTGCCGCAGCCGCATAATTGGCCTCGAGGATCACCCCTCGGGGATTGAGGGTGATAAAACCGATGGGGGCGTTATTGTACAGGTCGGCGTAGCGGTGTAGAAGGCTCCTGAGTTCCTGGTTCTTCAGGCGGAGTTCTTCACCCTGGACTTCCAGCTCCACCTGGTGGACCTCCAGTTCATGGATCAGGCGCAGAATGTCCGCCTCGGGCACTGCGTGTTCGGGGCTGGAACGCTCATGGACAAGCGTCTCGGCCTTCTTGCGCAGCCGCTCCCAATCCAGGCCCCGTTTTGCCCCATTCGCCAATGGCCCCACCTCTTTAGCTAAAGGCCCGCATCCAAGAGACGCTTCCGGGCCTCTACGAGGCTGTCCTTGTTGATGAAGGTGATCACCGCGCCGCTGGTCATACCTTTCTGGTCCCGGTAGGGGACGATCTTCGCAAGGTACCAGTGCCCGCTTTGGGTGCGCATATCCATCTCGATCAGCTTCTGATCCCTTATCGCTCCGCGAACATCGTCCAGAAAGGACACGTGATCGAAATGGGTCGAGATATGGGTCAGCGAACGTCCGATATCGGCTTCGATCAGGTTAATGAGTTTAGTGGCGGCCTGCGTGAACCGCAGCACGTTGAGGTCTCTGTCTATGAAGAGGATGGCGATGCCGGTGGAGTTCAAAACGTGGTTGATGGTGTCGTAGGATTGCGACAGTTCAACTATTTTCTCGTGCAGTTCCGCGTTGACGGTGGACAGTTCCTCGTTCAGCGACTGCAGCTCTTCCCGCGACGACTCCAGTTCCTCGTTGGTGGACTGTAATTCTTCGTTGGAAGACTGCAGCTCCTCGTTTACCGATTTGAGTTCCTCGTTCGAGGTTTCCAGCTCTTCCATCGCAATGCGGTGGTCCTGTTGAACCCGGGCAATTTCCCGTTCGAGTTCTATCGTTCGCTGCGCCACGACGTCAGGTGCTCCATCCAGTTTCCTCCTCGGCCGCCTCTGTCTGTGGGGCACAGGAGCGTCCTCGAAGAGGATGACGATCATATTCTTGAGCGAATCCGGCTTGCCCAAGGTCTTAACCGTCAGGTTGAAATCGTGAAAGTCCCCGTTTGTCCTGACGCGAAGCCCCTCCCTCCGGACCTCTTCCGCACCGGAGGCGACCTTTCGCAGCGCCGAGGCCAGTTCGAACCGCAGGCCCTCCCTGGCCATATCGACCACATTGACGCTCATGCGCCCGGGCGCGGGCTCGAGGTATTGCCCGGTGCGCCCGTGAATGTAGCTGATTTCCCCGCGCCGGTTCACCACAACGCAAGGCGGGGTGTGCGCATCCAGCAGAAGCCGGGTGGTTGCTTCCGCAACGGCGGAATCGCCGACCTCGGGCACAATCTGGCCGGCTCCTATTGCCCGCTCCACCGCAGCCGCCGCGGCCCTTCCTCCGGTCGGGAACTCGACTACGGGCTGCAGAGCGGGACTGACGTCGACCCTGCGGTACAGGCTCCATTTTTTGTGTATGGGAGTGAAAAGATCGGTGAATTCCCCGACCGTTTCGGACGAACCCAGGAAGAGGACGCCGCCGGGTTTAAGGGCGTAGTGGAAAAGCGGCAGGACCTTTTTCTGCGCCTTCGGTTCGAGATAGATAAGGAGATTGCGGCAGACCAGAAGATCGAGCCGGGAAAACGGCGGATCTTTCAAAACGTTATGGGCCGCAAAGACAACCGGTTCCCGCACCTCCTTGCGGACGCGGTAATGGGTGTTTTCCTTTTCGAAAAATCGTTTAAGCCTCTCCGTGGTAAGGTCTGCGACGATATTTTCCGGGTACAGCCCGTCCCGCGCCTTATCGATGGCCGAGTGGTCGAGATCGGTGCCGAAAATCTGGAAGTCCTTTCGCATATCCATCTCTTCCAGGCACTCCATAAGGAGCATGATGATGGAATAGACTTCCTCACCGGTCGCACACCCCGACGCCCATACACGGAAAGGCTCATGGCTTGGCCGGCGCCTGAGAAGCTCGGGCAGGACCTCCTGTTTCAAGTAATCGAATGCCTCGGGATCGCGGAAATAACTGGTAACTCCGATCAGCAGATCCTGGAAAAGGGATTCGATCTCGCCTGGATTGTGGTGAAGATAAGTGAGGTACTTCTGCGCTGAGCGCACCCGGGTTACCGTCATGCGCCTCTGAATGCGCCGGACAAGGGTGCTCTTCTTGTAGGCGGAAAAATCGTGCCCGGTCCGGTTGCTGATGGTCGTAACTATCTTGGAAAGGGTAACCGGAAATTGCTCCTGCCCTTCGGCTTCCTCGGGCTTTGCCAGGATCGCGCCGGTCGAGAAGCACTCCCTGATCCGTTCGGGCATCGCCTGCGGACGGAGCACAAAATCGGCGAGTCCGGTACCGATTGCGCTTTCCGGCATCCCCTCGTACTTTGCAGATTCGACGCTCTGCACCACCGTAACGCCGCCTTTTTCCTTGACGACGCGAAGCCCCTGGGTGCCGTCGGTCCCAGTCCCGGAAAGGATGACGCAGCAGGCCTGTTCGCCGCGGGCATCGGCAAGCGATTTGAAAAAGGAGTCGATGGGAACGCGAAGAGCCTGGCCGCGCAGCTGCTCTATCAGCCTGAACAGCTCGCCGTCCATCACCAGGTCCCTGTTGGAAGGAGGCACATACACCATATCGGGCTGAACCGGCATCCCGTCTCTTACCTCGATGACGGGAATGTTTGCCTTTCGCCGGATGATTTCGGGAAGAAGACTCGATCGGGCCGGGTCAGTGTGGGATATGACTACATAAGCCAGGCCGCTTTCGCTGGGAACGTTCTGGAAAAATTCCTCGAGGGCTTCCAGCCCACCGGCGGAAGAACCAATGCCGACAACAGGAAAGGACTTTTTCTCGACTTCGGCATCGGGCAGCACATCGAGGTCACCCGCGGGGGCGCCTTCGCGCATTTCTTCCGAAACCGGCTCATCCGGCAGGGCATGAGCTTTATTTTCTTCCGGCTTTTTGAGAGCAGGACGTTTCCCGCCGGCTTTCGATCCGCTCTTCTTGCCTTCAGCCATTCAATCACCCCTCTCGGAAATTAAAGAAGGTACCTGATAATATCAATTATCGGGCTATACCTATACTGTTAGTATATAGTGAATTGCTCCAAAGAACAGAAGCGTTTTCGACGGGAAGGCCCGAAGTTTGCGTTTTTTCCGGACAGTGTCATTGCATGTGGATATTAATTACACGGGATGAAATATTCCAGACCTTCGGGGATAAAGAGGTGAGACAGGAGAGACCCTGGATTGTAATCTTGTGGTAAGCCAATGAGCCGATTTCCGGTAATCTCCGCAATTACAAACAGGTTATTGCGGCAGCATGGCCCGTTTTCATAGTTGGAAATACCCGGAAATCGACTCCCAATGCCCGCAAGAAGGTCGCGGTTCGCAGGCATGATTGCATTGTTGTAAGTGCCGCTCGTTGCGGGAACCCGTCCGGCGTTCGCAGACGGTCCCGATTCAGTTATTTTGCCGAAACTTCATCATCTTTTCGAAATTTCGTCGACGACGAGTCCCCCGACGGCGCCGGCGGCAGCACCCGCGGCAACGCCGACGATGATGGGCGCACCCACTATCGCCGCAACTCCCGCCCCGGCAGCCGTGCCTATCGCCCCGCCGCTCAGAACCCTCTGCTCGGTCTGAGACATGCCGGCACAGCTGCAAAGGCCGAATATCAGCGCGACAATCAAAAACCCTCTTACTATTCTCATCTGCTCCTCCTCCTGCCTACTGCCTGTTTGCGGCGGCACATGCCTCCGCAGCGCTATGCGGCCGGAACCGCCATCCCGGCTCGGGAACCGGACAGCCCCCGGCCGTTTATTGCCTGGATCAACTGCAATATCTGAAAGGGTTTTTCGATGTAGCGATTTACCCCCATGCTCAATGCTTCGCGTTTTACCCGCGAATCGTTGCATCCCGTCATAAGGATGAACGGCAGATCGGGATACCTGGCCGAGACGTAGCGGAAAAGATCGAGCCCGCTTTCCCCCGGCATGTTCAAATCCGATATCACGACGTCGAAGTGCGAACGTCTGAGAAGCTTGCGGGCTTGGGCCACGCTTCCTGCCGATTCAAACTCCATGCCATGGGCTTCAAGGTATTCACCCATGATGAAAAGAAGGGCGCGATCGTCATCCACTAACAGTACTTTTGCCATTTTCGTCGGTCCTTTAATACACCCGGCGCATTTCTTCAGAACATATACGCCAGCCTGCCGTGTGCTTCTATGATGATGTAAGCCAAATAAGCCAGGATGGACGCGAATATCAGCCTATCAACCAGAGTCGCCGTCATTTGCCGTGCTCCCACAAGTAGTTCCAACCTGATCCAAAAGCTTCGAGTATGTCGACATTTCCCGCCGTTTGCTTCTCACTTTTGCAAGTGGCGTACCAATCGCCGATTCGCTCGCAGCAAGCATTTTTCAGGGGAAAAAGGCAGGGATGGTATGTTTTCACCTACAAGGGTGTAGGGGTTTGGAGACAGGGGATTTGCAGGGACGCGAAGACGCGAGGGAGGGGAAGAAACGCGAAGGCGCGAAAGGGAGAACACGACGACGCGAAGAAACGCATTTCTGACTGAAGCCCTCTAACTTGTGGGAGCGGTCCCGCCAGGCGGGACCGCGATGGACAGGCGCACGTCCGGGAGCTGTCAGGCGTGGTTTGTACGCAAAGCCGCGAAATTGCTTCAATGACTAATGACTTACGCTGTACAACATGGATCGGCATCCCGCCCGGCCTTTTATTCCCACGCTAATTCGCCGGTTTTTATTTCCCACGCAAAGACGTGAGGGCTGGGAGAAGCGCGGGGCGCGAAAGGCTTTAACGAATAACACCGAAGGCTTACAGTCTCGATCAGAAGGCAGGGGCTCATCCCGGAGCACCGCCAATTCGCTGGTTTTTATTTCCCACGCGAAGACGCGAAGCCGCGAAGAAGAACGAACTACAGATGAAGAGGGGTTCAGGCAGAAGGTTCCCGATGCAGACGAAGCGTGGAAGAGCCGAAATTCGAGTGGTTGTTGACTATGCGCTTGATGCCTTCCTTGAATGTCGCCGTACCAAAATTCATCAAAAGGCCCAATGGAAGATCGAGCAGCCGGAGGTACGTAAGGACTTGCTTCTTGTGAACAGCCGCGAGGGCGGAAGCCGACTTCACTTCGACAAGGAGTCTCCGCTCAACGAGCAGGTCCGCCCGGAAACCTTCATCGAACTTCATTCCCTGGTATATAATCGGGACCGCCTTTTGGCGCTCGACATGGAAGCCCTGCCCCGTCAGTACTTTTTCGAGCACCACCTCATATACGGACTCCAGCAAACCCGGCCCAAGCTCCGCATGGATTTTGTACCCGGAGTCAACGACAATACGGGCAAGTTCCTCGATGTCCATAGCCCTCGCTCTCGGCCCGCCCGCACTCAAGAGGGCGGCTCAATTCTTTTGCTCTTCTTCGCGGCTTCGCGCCTTCGCGAGAGAAAAAACAAACCTGCTCAACCTGCTACTCGCCTGCCGCCCTTGAACCACATCAAACAGCACAGCCCTTTTCAGAGCGTTTCTTCGCGGCTTTCCCGCATCATCAGGCGGGATTCGCACGATAAGATACCAA
>JAEZXS010000276.1 GCA_023442755.1 Pseudomonadota bacterium
GAACAAGCTTACCTTCAATATCTGGTATGCGTTTTTCGAAAACTTCATCCTGCCGCTGTCCCATGACGAGGTGGTCTACGGGAAGGGCTCGCTCCTTCACAAGATGCCGGGCGACGACTGGCAGAAATTCGCAAACCTGAGGCTTCTTTTCGGCTACATGTACGGTGAACCCGGGAAAAAGCTCCTGTTCATGGGCGGCGAAATCGGTCAGTGGGATGAATGGTACCACGAGAAAAGCGTCGACTGGCACCTGCTCGAATCCCCCTTAAACCAGGGAATCCTGTCATGGGTTCGGGACCTGAACGGGCTTTATCGGAATGAACCCGCCCTGCACGAACTGGACTTCAGCAACAACGGGTTCGAATGGATCGACTTCCACGATGCGGAATCCAGCGTGATCTCTTTCCTGAGGAAAGGCGAGACCACAGACGACCTCATAATGGTTGCCGCCAACCTGACGCCGATCCCGCGGCTCAATTACCGGTTCGGGGTCCCACGGGCGGGCCACTGGAAGGAAATGCTCAACAGCGATGCCAAGATCTACGGAGGGAGCGGGTACGGTAATTTCGGGGGCGTGGATTCGGTTCCCATACCCTGCCACGGCAGGTTCGACTCGGTTTCGCTCGTGCTTCCGCCCCTGGGCATAGTGTTCCTCAAGAGCGAAGCCCCGAAAGAGGAAGGTCGGATCTCGCAGCTTGCGGCCTTGGCCGAATAACGAATCGAAGCCTTATTAAGCTGATGCCCCTGCGAGGGCGAACTGCAGTCCTTTACGGTTTCACTAAAACTGATGTTCCTGTGGGAGCGGCTCCTAGCCGCGCAGATTGATGACAAACCCTAAAATCATCATCATCGTCATTCCGGCGAAAGCCGGAACCCAGTGTTTTCAAGCACTTCTGGACCCCGACGCCTGCCCCGGACCCGATCCGGGGTTCGTCGGGGCGACGGATTGGGGGCTTTTTCAACAGTCTGAGCGGCTTTTAGCCGCGATTTTCTTGTCATCGCGCCAGCTTCTTTAGCTCCACCATGTCTTCGTAGGTGAAATCGGGCCTGCGGCAGGCAAAGAACGTGTTGTTATGGAAGAGCGGTTCGGCTGCGATATCGTACCCGGAAAGCGCCGCCGCTCCGTTCCACATCGGGGTGCCGGGAATCGGGGAATATTCGGCCAGGTGCGGGCGGATTCCAGCTTCCCTGACGGTGCGGATCGCTTCGGCGACTTCCTGCGGCGATTGTCCGGGAAGGCCGCAGAGCAGGTACACTCCAATATCTTCTTTTTCGAATCCCGCATTGAACATGTTCTTGAGCCCTGCCAGAAACATCCGCGTATCGACTTTCCCGCCCCATTCCCGGTTTTTCGCGTCCGTCGTGGTTTCGAGCCCGAGCCGTATAGTCCGGAACCCTGCATCGTGCAGCAGTCGGCACCAGTCAGGGGAAAGCGCCCGGATGTGGAGAGCGTTCGGGACGTGAAACCGGAATTTCCAGCCTTCTGTGACGAGCCTT
The DNA here is from genome assembly GCA_023442755.1 of Pseudomonadota bacterium. Classification (GTDB taxonomy): domain Bacteria; phylum Desulfobacterota; class Syntrophobacteria; order Syntrophobacterales; family Syntrophobacteraceae; genus SbD1. The sequence goes on from JAEZXS010000276.1 coordinate 1,498, forward strand.
TCGAGCGCAGGCTTGAGGGTTTCCTCGGCTTTGAGAAGCAGTGCATCGTCGTAGAAGGCAAAATCTTCCACGCCGAGGAGTTCGTGCGCGCGTACGATCTCGCTGTAGACCCGGTCCGGGCCGAAGCGCTTCCAATCCGGCTGGAGCCTTCCCGATGCGCAGTAGGGGCACCGGTAGGGGCAGCCGACGCTGGTGAGGACCGGAGCGTAACCGGTATTCGACATAAGGTCGATTGCCGGAAACGGCCTGAGTTGGAAATCGCGCCAGGCGGGGTCGTTTGTGACGGAAAACCCCGTCTGTTCCGCTATGAGGGCGGGAAGGGCCGAAAGCGGCCCGGTTACCACCCGGTGCGCCCCGGATGTTGCGGCGGCGTGCTCCGGGCAGAGTCCCGCGTAGATCCCACCCAGCCAGACCGGGGTTTCCGGGTATTCCTCTCTTACGGCGCGGATGGTTTCCTGGACTCCCGGGTACCAGTAGGTCATGATCGAGGTGACCCAGATGATGTCCGGCCTGCCGACGTCCCGGAGTTTCCGGCGGAAGCTTTCAGGGTGAATGCCGTGCCGGTAATAGCGGCGCGGGAAGCCGGCATAGGCATCGGGCCTGGGAATGAGCATCCTCGCATATTTGCCCGTTCCGAACTTTCTGGACTTGCCGGGAATGATGCCGGGATGCGCGTTCGTGAAGGAGTCGTTCCGGTCGAGGCAGTCGATGAACGTCGTGCCGCAGCCTCCCTCCCGCAGCAGGGAGGCGAGGATGAGCAGCCCCATCGGTTTTGCCCAGAGGTCGTAGGCGGCAAAATCGGTGATCCAGGGATTTATCAGCAGAACAAAAGGCGCTTTCGCCATATTCAGGTCCGGTACAGGATGGAAATGCTTGCCACGGGTACGCGAGTCCCTATATATCCTGCCGGTGAAGCCAGGTCAAACCGTCCTGCCTTGCAGGGCGCGGCAAATATAATCGGAATGGAGCCGAATCGGGATGAGGGCCGTAATACAGCGTGTGAGCGAAGCGAGCGTTACGATCGGGGGCGAAGAGACCGCGAGGATAGGGAAGGGACTCCTGGTCCTGCTTGGCGTGGGCGCGGACGACACCATCGAGGATGTCCGCTACCTTGCGGAAAAGACAAAAAATCTTCGCATTTTCTCCGACGATGCGGACAAGATGAATCTTTCCGTCCTGGATATCGGAGGAGAGGCTCTCGTCGTTTCCCAGTTCACGCTTTACGGCGACTGCCGCAAGGGCCGGCGGCCATCGTACGCCTCGGCTGCCCCGCCCGATGCAGCGAATGCTTTGTATGAATCATACGTGAAGGAGCTTTCCGCGTTCATCTCGAACGTGCAAACCGGCCGGTTCCAGGAAATGATGCAGGTTTCCCTCGTAAACGACGGCCCCGTAACGCTTCTTCTCGACAGCAAAAAGAATTTCTGAGGGTCTAAGGCGCGCGAGGCGAAGGCGCGAAGGAAAAGATCCAGTCATGCTTTCTCCAAAAGAATCGAGGCTGGAAGCCTCTCCCACATTGGAACATGATTTTTGCCGGCAATGCGCTCTGCGTGGGAACGCATACGGGCCGGCTCCCGGAAAATGCCAGTTGCCGCATCCGGAATCGATTCGAAGGGTATTGTGCTTACGAATAAATCAGGGGGGGAAGAGAGCTGAATAATCAAGGCGGCTCTTACGGCAAGGGCAAAGCATTTATGCGCCGAATGGAGCAGAATTCATGAAGGCCCCTAAAAAGGAAATCGAAGCAGCAAACAGGCGTGCAGCGGCACAACTGGAAAAAACGCCGACTGCGGTCAACGCGTATTTCGAACCCGGGACGGGATGCGTGGTGATCGATCTCAGTACCGGAATATCGATCATGTTCAAACCGAAAGATGTTCAAGGGCTCGAAGGGGCCGGGCCTGGACAGCTCACCGCCATCGAGATTTCTCCTTCCGGCTTTGGACTCCACTTTCCCGCACTGGACGCCGATTTGTATCTGCCTGCGCTACTGGAGGGCTTTCTGGGATCGCGGAAATGGATGGCTTCGCACCTGGGGAAAAAAGGGGGCAGATCGAATTCGGCGGCCAAAACCGCTGCTTCCCGGACTAACGGAAAACTGGGCGGGCGTCCGAAAAAACCGCGTGCCGGTGAGGCGGGTTAGGTCAGGCAAGTCAGGTCGGGGATGACTTCAATCCGGCTCGATGATGCCTTCCGCGGTGAGCCAGTCCACTACGTGGCAGACCGGAAGGCCGACGACGTTAGAATAGGAACCCGAGATCCACTTCACCAGAAAAGCGCCGATTCCCTGTATACCGTATGCGCCTGCCTTGTCCATGGGTTCGCCCGTCCGGATGTAGGCCTCGATTTCCGCTTCCGCAAGCCCTTTGAACTGCACCTGCGTGATAACCGCGCCGGTTCTGCGAATGTCCTTTTCCGCATTCGCCAGGCACATGCCGGTGATGACCTCGTGAATCCGGCCGCTCAGGCTTTCGAGCATCTTCCGGGCGGCCGACCGATCCGCCGGCTTCCCAAAGATGCGTCCGTCGAGGACCACCACGGTGTCGGCTCCCAGCACCCAGCTATCCGGAAACAGGCGGGAAACCGAAACCGCCTTCCGGGTCGCCCACTCCTCGGCCGCATCGGCCGGGCAGGCGAAGGAATCCCCGGATTCTTCCTCGTTGCTGGGATGGACTTTGAATTCGAGCCCTATAGATTGGAGCAGGCGTTTGCGCCGCGGGGATTCGGAGGCCAGGATAAGAGGCCGGAGTGTTCTAAACATGCGACGAGTCGGTCCGTGATTGGTGGATAGGTTCCTCCGGCGCCGGGTGGTCCCGGAGCCGGAGGCTCATCCTCGGGTTAAGCCAGGGCCAGCATTCGGTCCAGGGCAAGTTTGGCTTCCGCCTTCACCTCTTCCGGAACCGTAACGAGATTTACCTGCCCGATATTGTTCAGGATCCAAAGGAGATTTCCCGGGTTTATCTTGAACATGTTCGGGCACAGGGAATTGTGCAGATCCAGGACTTTCTTGTCGGGATATTCCGCCGCAAGCCGGTGGATCAGGTTGATTTCCGTTCCGATGACGATGGTCGATCCCGCGGGCGCTTCCTTGACGTATTTCACTATGAAACTCGTCGAGCCGCAGGCATCGGCCGCCTCCACCACTTCATGGGAGCATTCCGGATGCACGACTATTTTCGCACCGGGAAATTCGCCCCGCATTTTCCGTATCTGTTCCACGGTGAACCGGGTGTGCACCAGGCAGTAGCCGTCCCAGAGTATGATGCGGGCCTTCCTGATTGCATCGGGATCGTTCCCGCCCAGTGGTTTTTCCGGCGACCAGACAATCATTTCTTCGGGCTTGAGGCCCATACCGAGGCCGACGTTTCGGCCAAGGTGCTGGTCCGGGAAAAAGAGGATTTTCTCTTTCTGACCGAAGGCCCATGTGACAGCCTTGGACGCATTGGAGGAGGTGCACACCGCACCGCCCCGCCTGCCGCAGAAAGCCTTCAGTTCCGCATCGGAATTCATGTAGACGATCGGGACGAGCGAGCCTTTTCCGGCAACCGACTCGAGCTGATCCCAGGCGGAGGTAACCATGGTGGTGTCCGCCATGCTCGCCATCCAGCATCCCGCGTTCACGTTGGGGATCTGTACCGTCTGGTGGGGCTGCGCCAGGATCGCGGCGCTTTCCGCCATGAAATGGACGCCGCAAAATACGATATAGCGGCAGTCCTTATCGGCTGCGGCCCTTCTGGACAGCTCGAAGGAATCCCCCGTATAATCGCCCAGATCGACAATGGACTTCCTCTGGTAATGGTGGGTGAGGATTATCAGCTCTTTGCCGAGTTCGCGTTTCCTGGCACGGATGGTCTCTATTATCTGGGTATGGTCGAGATCGGCCTTTGCATTTTCGTGCATGGTTCACCTTTATGAGTAGATTTCACGGCGCGGCTTTTCAGACCTTCAGGGTCACGGCGCCGGTTCGGGATCGAGCATGCGCACGGGGTCCCCGCAACGGATCATTCCGCCCTCGATTACCCTGCCGAAAACGCCTTCCCGAGGCATTATGCAGTCTCCGGCCTGGTAGAAAATTGCGCATTTCTTGTGGCATTCCTTCCCGATCTGGGTAATTTCGACGAGCACCGAATCCCCGAGCCTGAAACGGGTGCCGACAGGGATCTTCGGCCAGTCGATTCCCTCGGTTGCGATGTTTTCCGCAAAATCGCCGAACCCGACCGATAGGCCTGCCGCTTTCGCTTTTTCTATGCTTTCCATGGCAAGAAAACTCACCTGCCTGTGCCATGGCCCGGCATGCGCGTCGCCTTCGACTCCGTGTTCCGGGACGAGCACCACTTCATCGACGCATTCTTTCCGGGTTCCTTTGTGCTTGCTGAGTGCCAGCGATACGATCTTCATATGGTCCCTGCTTGCTTGAGGCGCTTTTCAAAGAATCAGGAGGCTTCCTGAGGCCTGCGGCCCGTCTTGCCGGAGCTGTTTCGCCTCCGGGGGTCCGGAGGGCACCCCAGGCTGTCGTCCACGCTGGACGACGTTTTCACAAGATCTGCAAAAGTAGTTGCATTCAACCGTCCCGTAATGCTGTCGGTCACCTCTTTCCAGAGGCGGCGGGTAATGCAGTCGTCGGACCGGTCGCACCCTTCCGGCCGGCCGATGCAGCGCGTCAGTTCGATCCCTCCCTCAAGCAGTACGACGACTTCCCCTACGGTGATCTCCTCGGGAGGCTTGGCCAGCAGGTGCCCTCCCTTCGGGCCGCGGACGCTGACGACATAGCCCGCCTTCTTGAGCGGAATGATGATCTGCTCGAGGTATTTCAGGGGAACTCCCTGGCGCTTGGAAATCAGTCCCAGTCGAATCGGTCCTTCATCGCGGTGAAGGGCCATATCCAATACCAATCGGACGCCATAACGGCTCCTCGTGGAAAGCTTCATTGACCGACTCCCAATCCGGAATTCGCTGCCTCGTTATCTTCTAAGTAGAAATTTCGATACCTTGGAGACGAATTCAAAAATATTCGTGAATTGTCAATAATTTAGTATAGTATAGCCCAGTTGCCGGACAGGTCAAGGAAAACGGGACCTGCAGCCCCGCGGGAATTGAGCTTGAAAGCGATCTTTGTTCCCCTGCCGGCCAAAAAAAAGTGGGACTTTCCCGTACGCAATGTTATGTTACCGGGCCGGAAAGCATAAGGAGATAAGCCGATGCATTCAAGAACGCTTGTATTGAGATTTCCGAAAAGTATTGTCGACAAGCCGATCATCGCCAACCTGGTGAAAGACTACGACCTTACCTTCAATATTTTGAAAGCCCAGATTTTCCCTCGCAAGGAAGGCATGCTGGTCATGGAACTGCGCGGCAACAAACGAGATTTCGAGAAAGGCATCCGCTATCTCGAGAGCGCCGGCGTCTGCATCGAACCGGTCGGCCAGGGAATTCGCCGGGATGAGGAAAAGTGTTACCAGTGCGGGAGCTGTACGGCCGTGTGTCCGACCGGGGCCCTGCATGTCAAGCGGCCCGAGATGGAAGTGCTGTTTGAGGCGGAGCGGTGCAGCGCCTGCGAACTGTGCGTGAAGACCTGCCCGATGCGGGCCATGATAGTCACCTTCGATAAAACCCTCGCGGAGTAACCGGAAGAGAACCCCAGAATGAGGATCGCGGCGGCGATGAGCGGAGGCGTCGACAGCCTCCGGACGGCAATCCTTTTGCGGGAGCAGGGGCATGAGGTATTCGGAATCCACATGCGGTTCCTGCCCCGGGACGGGGATGGTCCGGCCTCCGAAGATGAGAGCCTCCTCTCCGAGCTTGCCGTCAGGTGCGAAATCCCGCTTTTTACCGTCGATCTTTGCCGCCAGTTCGATTCCTACGTGATTTCCCCCTTTGTCGAAGCCTACCTGCAGGGTTTGACGCCCAACCCGTGCATAACCTGCAATCCGAAAATGAAATTCGGCTTGCTCCTGGAAGCGGCCCTGGAGCGCGGGGCCGAACGCCTTGCAACCGGACATTATGCGCGGCTGACCGCTCCGGCGGAATCCGGTTCCGGCCGGTACCAGCTAAGGCGGGCCAAAGACCCCTCCAAGGACCAGTCCTACTTCCTCATGGGCTTGTCGCAGGTCCAGCTCGCCCGGGCCGTCTTCCCCCTCGGGGACTATACGAAAAAAGAAACCCTTGCCTGGGCGGAACGTACGGGCCTGGATACTCTCATCGCCCGAGACAGCCAGGAAATCTGCTTCATTCCTTCCGGTTCCTATTCGGATTTTATGCGGGAACGCTCCGGCGTGGAAGCCTCCGTTTCCACCGGTCCCATCCTGGACATGGAAGGCAACTATCTCGGCGAACACAAGGGGATCCAGTCTTACACGGTGGGGCAGCGACGTGGATTGGGGGTTGCGTCGACCGAACCCTGGTATGTCGTCCGGATCGAGCCCGGGGAAAACATCGTCAGGGTGGGGCGCGCAAACGATCTGTTTTGCGAAACCTTTACCGTCACCGGTGTGAACTGGGTTTCGATCGCATGCCCCGACGGCCCGATCTCTTGCGAAGTCCGCATCCGGAACCAGCACAGGCCCGCCCGCGCCGAAGTCACCCCGATCGGCGCCAAAGGCGCATCCATCCGGCTCCTCGAACCCCAGAGAGCCGTCACTCCCGGCCAGGCTGCGGTCTTCTACCGCAACGACCTGCTTCTCGGCGGCGGAATCATCTCCAGACCCGCATAAGATCCCAAAAGATATCGTTTGGTGTTCGACTTCACGGAAGGCGAATCAGCGTGGGGAGGACGCCCACCGTATGCAGCCGCTCCACTATCTGCAGCAACGCATACACGAGTATGAAAATACCGGAATCCAGGAACGCCCTCTGGAAATGCTTCAGGGAAACCGTGTAGCTGACCGGTTGGCGATAGAGGGAAAAACGGGGAAAAAACCGGGGGGTGACGGAAGCGTATGTTCGGAAATCCTCGCCGTGGTTTCTGGCAAGCTGCTCTTCCTCCTGTATGACCACGAAAGGATAGTAGAGCAGAAACGCCGCGCCGATCAAGGCGGTCAGCACCAGGCTTTCGGTGGCCAGGCCGATCCCTGCCGCGCCGATCAGGCTGAACAGGTAGAGAGGGTTTCTTACTACCGAATACGGCCCTTCGGTTATCAGCCGATCGCTTTTGTAGCCGGAGATGTATATGGACGCCCACAGCCTGCCAAGCATGCAGGTGCACACCAGCATGAGTCCCGTGAACTCCATGAAAGAATCCATAAAACTGTTATCCTCCCACCGATCCTGGGACACCAGGATCAGAATGCAGAGTACGACGGCAAAGATTCTGGAGAAAAGTATCCTTTTTCCAACTAAAAGCATGTTCAGTTTTTTCAGCATGTTGAGTCTTCCAAGCCGGTTTCGCGACAGGGCCGATCACCGACGGTAGAATTGCGGAAATTGAATGGGGCCAAGGATAAAGCCTGCAATATCCGGCAGTCAAATGGAAAGCGGTCTCCCGACGAAATCTCCCGCGTCCCTCCCCATTGTCGGATTCTTCGGGCAGGGACTGGTCAGTTCGATCTGCAAACATTACTTTTTTTCTTTATCCATTTAGCGAATCGGTTGATTCGATGTGGCGGAGAACCGGCCGAAGCATAGGAGTGATCAATGCCTCACAGAAAGCGTTCACAGGTTTCGAAGGGGCTTGGGGAAAGAGCTTTCCACCCGGGGGCTTTCGGAATCCAGGGCGAAGGAAAGCCGAAGCTTGCGATTGTGCTCAAGTGCGATTCGGTCGGCAGCGTGGAGGCCATTTCCGGCGTGCTCGCGTCGCTGCATGTCCCCGAGGCCGAACTGAAGGTGATCCATTCGGGAGTGGGCGCCATCACCAAGCAGGATATCCTGATGGCCCTCACGGGAAGCCGGCTTGTGGTCGGATTCGATGTTTCGGTGGCCCCGAAACTGGAGAGCTGGATCAAGGAGCAGGGGGTTGAGGTAAGGCTCTATAACGTTATCTACCAGCTTGGAGAAGACCTTCGGGAAATCGCCCGGAATCTTATTCCTCCGGAACCGGAGGAAATCGTTACGGGAAGATGCAAGGTGATTGCCATTTTCAAATCGAGCAAGGGCGTAGTGCTCGGCTGCGAGGTCCTGGACGGCTCTCTCCAGCTCGGGAAGAACTACCGGGTCCAGGCCGCGATGGGGCCCATCTACAGCGCGAAAATAGAATCGATGCAGGTGGAGAAAAAGCCTGTGAAGGAAGCCCGGCCCGGGCAGCAGGTCGGAGTGAAGGTGGACGGCTTCGGGGATGCCAAGGTGGGAGATTTCATCGAGTGCTACGAGACCTCGACCCCCAGGAAGAAAACCTGGTCGCCCAAGGGCGCCATCGTCCACCTGGAATCATCGTAGTCTTTTTCCGATGTGGGAGAGGCTTTCAGCCTCGATGCTTCGATGAGCAGCCTGCAATGAAAATCGCGGCTGCAAGCCGCTCCCACAAACAATCCGGTTTCGTACCGTTTCGATTTGAAAGCGCCCCGGGAGCGCTGCTTTCAGCTCTTCCCCAGTTCCTCCGAACGCTTCGTCGCGGCGGCGACAGCTTCGAAGATCGCTCCCCGGACAGCCTTGTTTTCCAGCATTCTCAAACCCGCAATCGTCGTTCCTCCCGGTGAGGTGATCATGTCTTTCAGCTCCGCCGGATGTTTTCCCGTCTTGTCGAGCATCGTCGATGTGCCAAGAAACGTCTGCACCACCAGGGTGCGGGCAAGCGGCCGGGGCAGCCCCATGAGAACCCCCGCGTCGATCATCGCCTCGATCATGAGCAGAACGTAGGCGGGGGCGCTCCCGCTGAGCCCGGTGACGATATCCATCCATTTTTCTTCCACCTCGACCGCTTTTCCTACGGCCCGGAACATAGCGAGCCCCATTTCCATCTGCTCACTGGAAACGGCTTTTCCCCGGGACAGGGCGGATGCGCCTTCCTGGACCAGGGCGGGCGTATTGGGCATGACGCGTATGACGGGCACGCCCGCCGGGAATTCGCCTTCGAGCCTGCCGAGCGGGACGCCGGCGACGATGGAAAGAACCAGCTTTTCGCGGGTGATATGCGTGCGGAGCTGGGAGAGGACGGGTGCGATCACCTGGGGTTTTACGGCCAGGAGAATTATCCGGCTGGAATCGGCCAGCGCGCCGAGACTTTCGCTCGATCGGATTCCGTACTCTTTGGTGAGATATTCGATGCGCGAGGCGCTCACGTCAAAGGCGGAGATCCTGTCCGCCGTGAAAAGCGAGGCCGCGAGAAGTCCGCGAATAAGCGCTTCCCCCATGTTCCCGCCGCCGACAAAACCGATATTCTGATTCTCGAACATTTATGCTTCCTTTCACCCATCTCAAATAGAATCGGCCGGCCCTCTTCCCTGGGAGCGGCTTTCAGCCTCGTGCATTCAGCGCCGCCCGGTATAAACGAACCGGTATTCCCCGCGCAGAGGAAAGAACGTGCGCCAGGAAGTCGAAACCGGAAATTTCCTTCATTTTTCCGGCCCTTAGCGTCCACCGCTCTGATTTCCGCGCCTTTACAACTTATCTTTTATTTGTTGTATAATCTTTTTTTTATGAAAACGCAGTAATATTGAAACCCGAAATATTGAAACCCGATCACGAGGAGGGAAAACCGGATATGGATCTTTTTTCCAGGGTCAGTCAGACAGCGGGAAAACATTCTCCTTTGGAAGAGGAGATTCGTAAGCTCCCTCTTCCGATCAGTTCGGTCTTCCTGGGCAAAGACGGCAACATCAAGCCTGTGGAATTCAAGGAAACCGAAATGACTCTCAAGAGCAAAGGGTATGAAAGGATTGCCCAGGTCTTCGCAAATACTATTGCTCAAAGCCGGAATATCGTTCTGGAAGGAGTTGCTTCCACCGGTTCGGCCCCGAAGGGGAAGCGTGTCGCCGTGCTCTTTTCGGGCGGGCCCGCGGCAGGAGGGCACAACGTGCTCGCCGGTATCTCCACGGCGCTGGGAAAAGACAATACGCTGTTCGGCATCAAACGAGGTCCGAAAGGGCTTATAAACGGGAATCTTTTTGAGGTGAAAGCCGAGGAGGTCCATTCGATTCTCAACCTTGGCGGGTTCGATTTCCTGGGGACCGACCGGACCAAGATCAAGACGAGCGAGCAGTTCCAGAAGGTGAAGGAAACCGTCGTAAACAACAGGCTCGACGGGCTAATCATCGTCGGGGGCGACGATTCTAACACCAATGCCGCTTTTATTGCCGAATACCTCGCCAGGGAAGGGGTCGTGTGCAGCGTAGTCGGAATTCCCAAAACCATTGACGGGGATCTTGCCGCCGGAAAATACCTGCCGATATCGTTCGGGTTCGATACGGCCACGAAGATTTTTGCCGAACTCGTCGGCAACCTCAACCAGGACGCGGCATCGGCGGTGAAATACTACCATTTCGTAAAGCTCATGGGGCGGACGGCAAGCAAGATCACCCTCGAAGTCGCACTCCAGACCAAGCCGACTATCACGCTGATCTCGGAAGAAATAGCCGAAAAAAACATGTCCCTGGACGACATCGTGGAATATATCATCCGCATCATCGCGGAACGCCGGATGAAGGGCATCAACCACGGCGTGGTGCTCGTTCCGGAAGGCTTGGTGGAATTTATCCCGGAGATGAAAAAGCTCATAGGTGAACTGAACAAGGTCCTGGCCGAATACGCACGGGACTTTTCCGACCTGCCGAGTCTCGAGAAGAAACGGGAATTCCTCTACCCGCTTCTTTCCGCACATTCCGCCCGACTCATGGCCTCGCTGCCCGACGACATCCAGGCCATGCTGATCCTCGACCGCGACGACCATGGCAATGTGAAGGTTTCGCAGATCGAAACCGAAAAGCTGCTGATCGACAAAATCCGGTACCGGGTATCGGAGATGAAGCGGCACCCCGACAAGTTTTTCGGAAAGGGCGCCGGGAAGATTCCCGCAACGCCCGAGCAGATCGAGGATTTCAAGAAATCCACACTGTCCACTCAGTCGCATTTTCTGGGCTATGAAGGGCGCAGCGGAAAGCCGACCCTGTTCGATGCCGCCTTCACCTTCCTGCTCGGATTGACCGCCGGGTCGCTGGTGCTGTCGGGCAAGACCGGGTACATGGCCGCGGTGACCGATTTCGACAAGGGGGGCCGGGTGCTGGCTCTTCCTCTGACGGGCATGATTACGGCCGAACAGCGTAAAGGGAAAGAGGAGTTCGTAATCGAAAAATCGCTCGTCTCCCTCGATTCCCCGTCGTTCAAGCTCTTCGCCCGGAACCGCGACAAATGGGCCGGCGACGACATGTTCAGCAGTCCGGGCGCGATTCAGTATTGGGGGCCCACCAGCAGGCAGCTCCCCATAATCGTTGCCCTGGACCAGGAGCTGAGCGATTTCACCAATTTCGATCTCGGTCCGGAAAAGGAAATCAAGATCGAATAAGCAAACCTGCGCGTTCCCTCCGGGTGGCGCCGATGGCGGGAGAGGCTTCAGCCTCGAATGATCGAAGGAAACATTGCGGCTGAAGCCTCTCCCATGTCGTCCTTTCCCTTCGCGATCTTGCGGGAGCCGATGTCGACTCGCTCTTTTTCGCGTTCATGCCCTTTCTGCCCCGATTCATGCCTTCGGTACTTCCCATCCGGGAGAATCCGCTTTATATTGGCACAATCCGGGCAAATTATCCAATATACAGCTCTTTTTTAATACGCGGCTTTTCCCGAACGGCCCGACTCTTCATTCACTCATCCGGATCAGCGCTGCGCCCGGCAGGCTTTGTCCGGTTCGGAGGCAAATATGCAAAAACGGCTTTCCCTTTCCGCCCTGCTCTTGTTCCTGGCCTTCTGCCTCACGGGTATCCAACCCCAGCCGGCATTTTCGAGCGCAACCCCGGCCGAAGGCGGCATCTTCCCCGATCTCATGCTTCCGCTTCCCAACAGGGTCGAGGAAAGAGAATACCTGGCGGTTGAGGAAGGACCTTTCCTCCTTTCGCAGATCAAGGCGGATGTAGTGGTGCTCGAGATCTTCAACATGTACTGCCCTCATTGCCAGAAAGACGCTCCGAACGTTAACGGACTCTACCAGGCTGTCCTGTCGCGGCCGGACCTCAAGTCCAAAATCAAAGTCATAGGGGTCGGCGCCGGCAATACGCCATTCGAGATCAATGCCTACAAAAACCTGTACCGGGTTCAGTTCCCGCTGCTGCCGGACGGGAACTACGCCGTGCACAAGGCTGTCGGTGAAGTCGGGACTCCTTATTATTTCGTGCTGCAGAAAAAGGCCGGCGGCTGGCAGGTGGTTTATTCCCGGGCGGGAAGCTTCGGAGACCCCTGGGCATTCCTCCAGACGATCGCTGCCAAAACGGGCATAGGCAAGAAGAAATAGGCCAAACAGCAATCCGGTGAGAGGTGAAGCGTGAGAAATTGTATCGTGGTAAAAACAGCCTTGGTGATGCTCCTGGGACTGGCTTTGGCGGCCTCGGCTGCCGAGCTGCCGTTCGAAGGAAAGATCTTCCCGGTTGACAAACTCCCGCCCGTGGACAGCGTGCCCGTGCTTAAAGTCGGCGATACGGCGCCCGATTTCACTCTGCCTTCCACCTCCGGGGAGAATGTTTCGCTCAGTTCCTTTGCCGGTAAGAAAAATGTCGTCCTGTCGTTCGTCCCCGCCGCATGGACGCCCGTCTGTTCGCATCAGTGGCCGGGGTATAACGTCGTAAAAAACATGTTCGAAGAAAATAACGCGGTTATTCTGGGTATCACCGTGGACAATGTCCCCACCCTGTATGCCTGGACGGAAGGAATGGGAGGGGTCTGGTTCCCGGTGCTCTCCGACTTCTGGCCGCACGGACAGACCGCCCAAAAATACGGCGTCCTGCGCTCTACCGGCGTGACCGAACGCGCACTGTTCGTCGTGGATAAGAAGGGCGTGATCCGGTATATCGACATCCACGACATAAACGAGCGGCCCGACTTAGAGGCGCTCGTGACGGAACTGCAAAAACTCAAGGATTGACCCTTCCGGCCCGCGGAAGTGATGCCGAACCGGGGTGAAAACCCGGGTCCGGCTGTTGAAATGCGCACCTGAATTTGACGTAAGAGATTTCAAGCATCAGTCCCGGCTTGCTGGGCGGGGAGAGGAGAGAACCATGAGTACGCTGAGAAGTTGTCCCGGGTGGGAGCAGTTCAAGAATTTAACCTCCGTGGAATGCAAGTGTCCCGAGTGCGGGAAGGAAATCGAGATCTTCTCCGATGAATTCGAAAAGCCGCACACCTGTCCGGGATGCAAAAAGGCTATCGACTTCACGAAATGCAGCCTCGGAGGGACGACGATCAGGTCATAAAGCAGACGACCGGATATTCAACCTGTTTCATGTTCCCCTGCTTTCATCCTGAACGAATTTTCGACCAGGAGGAAGACCTTGGCCTTCCTCCTGGAGGAGCCGAAATGCCAAACCGTCTTGCAGGGGAAAAGAGCCCCTACCTTCTACAGCACGCCGATAACCCCGTCGACTGGTACCCCTGGGGAGAGGAAGCCTTCAGTCAGGCCGCAGCAGCAGACAAGCCGATCTTTCTTTCCATCGGATATTCCACCTGCCACTGGTGCCATGTCATGGCCCACGAGTCCTTCGAAGATCCCGAAGTGGCATCTCTTCTGAACCGGCATTTCATTTCCATCAAGGTCGACCGCGAGGAGCGACCGGATGTCGACCAGATTTATATGACCGTCTGCCAAGCCACCACGGGGGCGGGCGGATGGCCCCTTTCCATCTTTATGGGGCCGGACCGGAAGCCCTTTTTTGCCGGCAGCTATTTCCCCAAAAGAGGCAGGGGCGGAATGCCGGGATTCACCGACATCGTGACGCAGCTTGCCCATCTCTGGGAAAACAGCCGCGGAAGGCTCGACATGATGAGCGAAGAAATCACCCGGGCCATTCAGCCCAAACCGGCGGAAGGTGAAGGCGAAATGCCCGGGAAGGCCCTTCTCGAAAGAGCCTACCGGCTTCTTCTGGGTTCCTTCGATTCCGTTCTCGGGGGATTTGGCAGCGCTCCGAAGTTCCCGACTCCGCACAATCTGAACTTTCTCCTGAGATGGCACAGGCGAAACCCCAGCTCCCGCGCAGGGGAGATCGTGGAAAAGACCCTGGACGCCATGCGGGCAGGAGGCATCTTCGATCAGGTCGGCTTCGGGTTCCACCGCTATTCGGTGGATGCGAAGTGGCTGGTTCCGCACTTCGAGAAAATGCTCTACGACCAGGCACTGCTGGGCCTCGCATACACAGACGCGTTCCTGGCAACCGGCGCCGTCCGGCATGCCCGGGTGGTAAGAGAAATATTCGAATACGTACTCCGAGAGATGAAGAGCCCGGAAGGCGGTTTTTACAGCGCGGAGGACGCGGACAGCGAAGGAAGGGAGGGCGTTTTCTACACCTGGACGTCCGGAGAAGTCGTCGAAATACTCGGGAAAGAAGCCGGCGATGTTTTTTGCCGTTTTTTCGGAATAAGCGGCATGGGCAATTTCGAGGATGGCAGGAGCATTCCGCACATATCCGGGCCGGCCGTGGAGGCGGCCGGGGAATTGGGGATGAGTCCCGCAAAACTGGAAGCCCTGATCGAGGAAAGCCGGCAAAAGCTATTTACGGCGCGTGAGAGCCGTGTGCATCCCTTCAAGGACGACAAAATCCTGGTAGCCTGGAACGGGCTCATGATTGCCTCCCTTGCCCGGGGTTCCCAGGCGCTTGGGGACTCGGCCTATGCGCTGGCAGCAAAGGAAGCCGCCGATTTCATTCTCGACCGGATGCGGCCGGAAGGGCGCCTGCACCGCCGGTACAGGCACGGGGAAACAGCAAACCCGGGCTATGCCGACGATTACGCCTTTCTCATCTGGGGGCTGCTGGAATTGTATGAAACGGTTTTCGACACCCGCTACCTCGCCGAAGCAGCAGACCTGCAGGAACGCATGAACGCCCTTTTCGCAGATGAAGCGGAAGGCGGGTTCTTTTATACCGGTGCTGACGGCGAAAAGATGATCGTGCGGGAGAAGGTAATCTACGACGGCGCGACCCCGTCGTGCAACTCCGTTTCCGCCCTGAACCTCCTGCGGCTCGGCAGAATGACCGGAAACCCGGCCTGGGAAAAGCAGGCCGACAGGCTCATGCGCCGATTTGCGGCCCAGGTCGCACTCTTCCCTCCGGGATATACCCAGTTTCTTCAGGCGGTCGATTTTGCCGTCGGCCCCGCCAGGGAGATCGTGATAGCCGGCGAACCGGTCACAGCGCACACCCGGGAAATGATCGAATCGGTTCACTCTGCGTTCTTTCCCAACAGGGTGCTCCTACTGAAGACAAAAGATTCGGCGGCGGAGCTGGCCGGACTTGCGCCTTACACGGAACCGATTCAGCCGCCCGAGACCGGGGCGGCAGCGTATGTGTGCGAAAACTTTTCATGCCGAAGTCCCCTGTTCGACGCGACTGCGCTCAAATCGTCCATGTTGAAGTAGGATTATGGCGTGATTATGGCGTGATATTATGATTATGGCGTGATTATGTCCTGCTTTTCCGTTTATGGCGCGATTTGGCGATATTGCGTTAACATATGGAAATGATTACTAATAATTTATATCTAAAGAATTGGTACGCATCTTGCTGTAGCTATATGTGTAAGAGAAACCAACTCTTTCCTCCTCTAAAGCTGACCGGTTCTAGCCCCTCCGGTCAGCTTTTTTTTGTGCCCTGCTCTTCTATATCACGAGGCGGAACATGGATAAGGTCCTGCTTGGAGTCGTCGGCTCGCCGCGAAGATTCGGGAACTGTGAACTTTTCGTAAAAGAAGTATTCAGACAGCTTGGAACCGGCTGGGCATTGCGTCTTGTCCGTTTGCCGGAACTCGACATCCGCCCGTGCAAAGCCTGCTATCAATGCCTTTTCGATCCGATGCGCTGCCCTCAGGAAGACGATTTCCTGCCCGTTCTCGAGGTCCTGGCGGAAGCCGACGCAGTTGCCGTGGCTGCCCCGGCTTACCTGCTTTCCGCAAACTGCGCCCTGAAAAAGTTTCTCGACCGCGGCCTTCAGTTTTACGCTTTTCTCGATCGGCTATGGGGAAAACCGGCGGTCGGTGTTGCCATTGCCGGAATCGAGGGCATGGAGGGGGCCACGAAGCTGAACGTGGAAAGCTTCATAAAACTCACGATGTGCGATCTGCGCGGATCGGCGGTGGTTTATGGCGCCTTGCCGGGAGAGACGCTGATGTCAGAAGCAAACTGCCGCGTCGCAGGCCGGCTTGCAAAAAGCATCCTGGATCCTGCGATGCGGACTCGCCCCGATGTCCCCGTCTGTCCGCTATGCGGTGGAGACACCTTCCGATTTCTGCCGGGCGGAAAACTGCGGTGCATGCTGTGCAGCGGGTCGGGCCGGTATGAGTGGAGGGACGGACGGCTGGAACCTGATATCGCGCCCGGGGAACACCCGCTCTTCCTCTGTCGCGAGGACGCGGAAAGGCATGCGGAATGGCTCAGGGGAATGAAGGAGAAATTTTTCGAGCGCCGAAAGGAATTGAAAGACGTCGCGAAGAACTACCTGAAGATCGGGACATGGATGGAGCGAAGACCCACGCAGATCCGGCGCCCGGAGTAGACCTTTTCAGGTCCTCCGGGAATTGCCGTTCATCATGGGGTACGCGTCAGGCCTTTCGGATTTTGGCCGCAACACACTCCCGCAGCCGTCCGGAGCCTGCCCCCACGATAGGCGCCGGCGGAAGACTGTAGAAAGATGTTGTGCGAGAGCTTGCGGGATCGCGAAAGACCTGACCCGCTATTTGTTGGTCACCCAGATTCTCTCGGCAACCTTCCCATCAAGACTGATGATATGTCTGCTTCTGCTCACCCGTGCGAGGCAGGAAGCCGGACCGATGCGGCGAACCTTCATTACCGCTCCGAGCTGAATCCCCATTGCGGCGATCCGGGCGCACAACGTCCCATCCCCCCGAATCTGTACCACCTTCAAAGGTTTTTGGTTGGGTGCTTGTGAAAGCGGAAAAGATTTATCGTCCAGATCTTTTCCCCTGATTCCAAAGAGACTCGCTGATATCGAATGTCTTGGCATGAGACCCCCCCCGCTACAAAAAGCGATGAGCAGTAAAACATTATATTTTGAACCCCGTGAGGATTTCGCCCCTGCTGTATCCCCACGGTCGCAAAATAGAATAATGCCCATGGAAATGATGTCGGATGCAGCCTGATTTTTTTATAGGATTCTCGCTTGCCGCAAAGTCGGTCTTTATCCTACAAAATGTGAGAAAAAGTCTAAGCAATGGCACAATAGGCCAAAGTACGCACAATTGAGGGGGCTTTTCCCACCTCTGAGCCGACGGATCTCGTCAAACCGAGGGATGAGAAGCAAAGCCGTCGCGGAGAATTTGGTGCAATTCTTCCCTTGGCCTCTTTGTGGGGCGAGGCAAAATGAGTTACAACTCTGCCGGTTTTCACCGGATATCCCTTAAGAACCTTTTGTTACGTTCGCGGGCGGAGGCCTGAATCGTTGCACATCCTGATAGTTAAGCTTGGATCGACATACCCGTGGATTTCCGATCGGACGGGAGATTTCGAAGATTGGATTGCCGGAGGCATGGATGCTCCGGGCAGGCGGATTGAAATCGTTTCCCCCGCAAGCGGCGAAGTGCTGCCGCCTCCGGGCGATATTTCCGGTGTCGTTCTTACAGGTTCCCATTACATGGTAACCTCCTGGGAAGAATGGAGTGAGGAGACAGCAAAATGGATACGGGAAGTTGTCCGGGTGGAGAAGCCGCTTCTCGGAATTTGCTACGGGCACCAGCTCCTTGCCCGGGCAACGGGGGGCGTCGTGGGCTACAACAGCCGGGGAAGGGAATTCGGAACCGCCCTCGTCTACCTGCGTGAGGAGTGCGCCGCGGACCCGCTTTTCGGGGGGCTTGCTTCACCAATGCCGGCACATGTGTGCCATGCGCAGTCGGTGCTCGCATTGCCTCCCGGGGCTGTGCTCCTCGGTTCCAACGACCACGACCCCCACCATGCTTTTCGCATCGGGAAAAACGCCTGGGGCGTGCAGTTTCACCCCGAGTTCCCGGCGGAAGCGGCGCGTGCCTACGTGGAACGGCATGCGGAGGATCTGCGCGCCGAAGGCAAGGACCCGGAGCAGATCCTGCGGAATGTGCAGGAGACGCCGGAATCGGCTTCGATCCTGCGCCGGTTCGGCGACCTGGTGGACGGGGCGGCTTAAAGACTGCGGTTATACGGGACGCTGCAGCCGAGCCTGAGGAATATGTTGACACCGGCGAATCAAAATTATATATTGCGATCCATCGATATATTGGGGGCGTTATGAAAGAATTTATCAAGGTCATGAAGGCGCTGTCGGATCCGAACCGGGTCAAGATCTTTAAAATGCTCCAGCACAAGACGATGTGTGTCTGCGAGTTACGGGAGGCACTGGGAATAGCGCAACCCACGGTTTCAAGCCACCTGAAGGTGCTCGAGGACGCAGGCCTCGTGAGCTACCGCAAAGAGGGGCTCTGGGTGAACTATTTTCTTGCCGACGGCGCAGCCAATCCATACGCGGCCAACATGCTCGGCAATCTCCGGCACTGGCTCCAGGACGACCCGGAGATTTCCCGGCTCGTCACCAGGCTTCCAATGGTCCGCAGGGAAGACATCTGCCGGTAACTTTTTTTTCGGCGATTGCATCGATATATGCGAATTTAACATTTGAATCGATTACAGCGACCTCAGCCCTTCGAATTTCATGCAAAAGTCCGGAGGATTACAAATGAAAATGCTCGATGGGAACCGTTTCCCGATGGTAACCGGTACATGCTGCGTCGGCAGGGAGCCAGCCGCCAAAACAGCGGCGGATGGGCGGCTCAAACGCTATGCCCTGATCGGAATCCCCGTCATTGCCGCCTGGTGGCTTATCTATTTCAACCTGGCGGCTTTTTCCGCCTTTCTGACATACGATCTTTTTCGGCTTCCGGCGCACGGCAGATTCGGCAGCGCAGTCGAGTTTTTCCTCTACGACACTCCAAAGGTGCTCATGCTGCTGGCCCTGGCCGTCTTCGGCATCGGCGTCGTCCGCTCCTTTTTTACCCCCGAGCGAACCCGGAAAGTCCTTGCGGGAAAGCGCGAATCGATCGGCAATGTCCTTGCAGCGCTCCTGGGCACTGTCACGCCGTTTTGCTCCTGCTCGGCCGTTCCGCTTTTCATCGGGTTTGTCACCGCGGGGGTGCCTCTCGGCGTGACGTTTTCCTTCCTGGTTTCCGCCCCCATGGTAAACGAGATCGCGCTGGTGATGCTCTACGGGCTTTTCGGCTGGCGGGTTGCCCTCATCTATCTCGGGACCGGACTGCTGGTCGCCATGGTCTCCGGCTGGGTAATCGGCCGGATGGGCATGCGAAAATACCTGGAAGACTGGGTGCTTCAGATGGAAGCGGTAGCCGGGATGGAGGATGAGACGAAGACGTGGACCGACCGCATCGAGTACGGCATTGCCGCAGTACGCGATATTGTCGGAAAGGTATGGAAATACGTCATTCTGGGGATTGCCGTCGGCGCCGCCATCCACGGCTATGTCCCGGAAGGCTTCATGGCTTCCATAATGGGCAAGGGAGCCTGGTGGTCGGTCCCCCTGTCGGTGCTGATCGGCATCCCCATGTATTCCAATGCCGCGGGGATAATACCGGTCGTGCACGCCCTTCTCGAAAAGGGGGCAGCTCTCGGGACGGTGCTGGCGTTCATGATGTCCGTCATAGCGCTTTCCCTGCCCGAGGCGATTATTTTGCGCAAGGTTCTGAAGCCGCGGCTCATAGCGACTTTTCTGAGCGTTGTGGGAGTGGGAATCATGATTGTCGGCTACCTTTTCAACTGGCTGCTCTAACCCGGGGGGCTGCCGATAAAAACGAGCTCTAAAAAAGGAGAATGCCATGTCACAACAATGCAGCGTTTCCAGCGGCACTACGATGATTCTGGCCTGTTCGGGCGGGTCCAATGTCGGGCAGCTTTCGAACCAGGCCGCCGTGGAACTGACTCAGGAAGGCGCCGGCAAGATGTTCTGCCTAGCCGGCATCGGCGGGCGGTTGAAAAACTTCCTCGATGCTGCGGGTGAGGCGCGCAGCATCCTGGCGGTCGACGGTTGTGCGATCGGGTGTGCCCGGGCAATCCTGCAAAATGCGGGAATCGCGAACTACGATTACCTGGTGCTGACCGAACTCGGAATCGAAAAGACGAAAAATCTCGTCCTGGCGCGTAGCGACATCGAACAGGTCAAGCAGGCTGCAAAGCAGGCCATGGCAGGCGGCTCAGGCGCCCCTGCGCCGTTTCCGGCCGCGCCGGAGCCGGGGTGCAAGTGCCGTTAGAGGAGCAACACAAATGACTGCAGGCATCGTTAAAAAACTCTCTTTTCTGGACCGGTATCTCACTCTCTGGATATTCCTGGCAATGGCGTGCGGTGTTGCCGGAGGGTATGCCTGGCCGGGGATCAAAAACTGCATCGATTATTTTCAGGTCGGCACGACCAACATCCCCATAGCAGTCGGCCTGATACTCATGATGTATCCGCCGCTGGCGAAGGTGAAGTACGAGCAGTTGGGCAAGGTTTTCCGCAACTTCAGGGTTCTGGCTCTTTCACTCATCCAGAACTGGGTTATCGGTCCCATCCTCATGTTCATTCTCGCCGTCACGTTCCTCTCCGGGCATCACGAATACATGGTCGGCCTGATCCTGATCGGTCTTGCCCGCTGCATCGCCATGGTGATCGTGTGGAACGATTTGGCGTCCGGTGACCGGGAATACTGTGCGGGCCTCGTTGCTTTCAATTCATTTTTCCAGGTGCTCTTTTTCTCTGCCTACGCTTATATCTTCATCACCCTGGCGCCCCGCTGGATCGGCATGTCCGGAGCGGCCGTAGACATCTCCATGCGGCAGATTGCGGAAAGCGTCTTCATCTACCTGGGAATTCCCTTTCTCGGCGGCATGGTTTCCCGGTTCGTCGGGCTGAAGACGAAGGGCAGGACGTGGTATGAGGAAAAATTCATCCCCAGGATCAGTCCGATCACCCTGGTGGCGCTGCTTTTCACCATCCTGGTCATGTTTTCCCTGAAGGGCGAATACATCGTCCAACTGCCCCTGGACGTGGTCCGGGTGGCCGTTCCCCTGTGCATCTACTTCGTGATCATGTTTTTCGCTTCCTTCTTCCTTTCCATCAAGGCGGCCGCAACATACGAGCAGGCGGCGACGCTCAGTTTTACCGCAGCTTCCAATAATTTCGAACTCGCCATAGCGGTGGCGGTTGCCGTTTTCGGAATCAATTCCGGGCAGGCGTTCGCCGCAGTTATAGGGCCACTGGTCGAGGTCCCGGTGCTCATAAGCCTGGTCAACGTCGCCCTGTGGTTCAAGAAAAAGTACTTTCCCCATGCCATTACGACGCCCACGGGCGTTTGCCACGTGACCTGCAGGCAGTAACCGGGAACCGGAGCGAACTCGTGGGAGCGGCTTCCAGCCGCGATGTGTTTCCTGAATCAGGAATACTATCGGGAGGTGCCATGATGTCGGAAAAAGATATCAGCCGGATTACGGTTTCAGGGTTTGCCGTGGGCATTTCCGGGTTGAAAGAAGTGATGGAGGAGGTTGCGGGAACCCATGCGGCCAAAAGCGACGGGGAGGTAGCCGACAGCCTGCTTCGGAAACTCGAAAAGAAAAACTACATTCCTCCAAGCATGCGGGAAAGCTATGGGAAGGCGTTCGTGCGGGAATTTCGCAAATACCTCGGGCAGCCTTTTACGGAAGAAGCCCCGGCCCGGCTCGACGTTAAAATCCTGGGGGCGGGCTGCGCGCAATGCCACCAGCTGACCCAGGCGGTAATCGAGGTGCTCACGGAACTAAACCTTCCCGGCGGGGTCGAGCATGTGACCGACATCAGGGAGATTGCCCGGTACGGGGTCATGGGCACGCCGGCGCTCGTGATCAACGGCAAACCGGCTGCCGTGGGAAAGGTCCCGACGCGGGCGCAGTTAAAGAGCATGCTGGTCGAGGCGGACGTGGCTCTCGGAGGAAAGTAGGGAGCATTGACTAAATCTTCGGGGTCGCCACGCCTGCCGAGCAACTTCAAAGCCTCAACTCCGAAGACATCCGCAGATCATTTTGCCAGGAAAGTTCCGACCACCTCCCGAAGCTTGTCCTTCTCGCACAGGAAGACAGCGTGCCCGCAGTCCGACGGAATTTCGACCGTCTGTGCCCCGATCGCGCCTGCAAAGTGCAGGGACGGTTCCGGGCTAACCATTCGGTCCTGCCGATTGTAGACGATCAGCGTCTTCGTTTTGACCGCCGCTGCGGCCCTCTCGGGGGAGCCGTCGAAATTCCTGTAAATATTATGCCCCATGATGGCCTTGAGCTGCCATTCCCAGTCGTTCGGGTCGAACCGGGAGAAGTTCTTCTCCATTTTCTCCAGGAACTGAGGGAATTCGTTGGGGGCGGTATGGGCGTCGATGTATTGCGGGGTGCGCAAAGCGGCTGTGTGCATCGCTGCGACCGCCTGCATCCCGAGGACAATATTGCCGCAGCTCCCTGCCCGGATTGCGAGGACCTCCGCTCGGCATTGGAGCAGATCGCTCACGGCGGGGCGTGGGCTTCCCACGATCAAGACGGCTTTTTTGAAGAAGCCGGGATGGGTGACCATCCATTCGAAAGCCTGCATGCCGCCCATTGAAATCCCCGCGACAGCGTGGAGGTGCTCCAGGTGCAGTTCGTGCGTGAGCAGGAGGTGTTCGATCGCAACCATGTCGCGGATGGTAAATTCCGGAAAGGATGCTCCGGGCTGGACCTTGCTGTTGGACGGCGAGGAGGATACGCCATTTCCAATGCTGTCGACGGCAATGACATAAAAACGGGAGGTGTCGACGATCTTACCGGGGCCGATTATTCCCAGGTCGATCAGTTCCTGCGACGTGCCGGCAAACCACGAGGGGAAAAGGATCGCGTTGGATTTGTCCGGGGCGAGCGTGCCGAAGGTGCGGTAGCCGAGTTTACACTCTTTTATGATCTGGCCGTTTTCCAGCCGGAAATCGCCCGGTTCGAAAAACCGGAGCTCCTGTGCGTACGCGTTGCCTGCAATGAAGAGAAGGAGGAGCAGGAAGAAAATCCTGCGTGTTGCCCGTTTCATTGCCGTTCTCCTCCTTTTGCGTTGCCGCATGGAGCCCCGGCTTTTCCTTCGCGGCTTATACCAGGCTCCACAGCATGCGGGTCCCTACGGCCAGCAACAAAACTGCGAACACCCGTTTCAGACTGAGCACGGGCAGGCTGTGAGCGAGCCGTACACCCAGGGGGGCAGTGAACACGCTTGCGCAGACGATTCCAGCGAGAGCGGGCAGGTACACGAATCCAATCGAATGGCCGGGGAGGCTGGATGCGTGCAACACATTGAGAATGTAGCCGATGGTCCCGCCGATCGCAATGGGAAAGCCAATTGCCGCCGAAGTCCCGATCGCTTCGCGCAGTGTTATGTTGCACCACACCATGAACGGCACGGAAAGCGTTCCCCCGCCTATGCCCAGGAGCCCGGCCAGTATTCCAGCCACCAGCCCGATCGCCAAATAGGCTCCAATTATCACTAACATATTTTTCCTTTCTCCTCTGCAACTGCACGATATATGCGCGAAGACCGTAGGGTCCGGGCTCGGCTTTGCAGTAAGCGCTCAAAAGCAGGCATTTTCGATGCCGTACCGCACCGGGGTTGGTTTTGTAACTCCCTGTCAATGGAACTTCAAGGTTTTGGAGAGATAAAAACGTACAGCAAAAGGGGAAGGTGCAGTGGAATGCAGCGGGCGAACTCCGGCGAAGGCAAGGCCGGGACACAATTCAGGGAAAGAGATGTCCTGAGTCGGACAAGGTACAAAAACGTATCGTTTCTCGGCAGGGCGGCCCGCAGCTTCAACTTCTGGATGCTCGCGCCGCTCCTGATTCCTTTTCCGGTCCGGCGCATGACTGCAGCAGGGGATCGGCCCTGCCGGAAAGTCCCGGAATGTGCTCGAATTCGTGCCGGACAAACAGCACCATCGGAATGGCCAGAATGAGTCCGGGAATTCCGAGCATAACTTCGCAGAAAATCAGGGCTCCCAGTGTGACGGCCATCGGAAGTTTCACGATGCCGCCGATAATCTTCGAATTGAGGAAGTATTCGAGCTTGTGAATGCTGACCAGCAGGATGAGACACACGACAGCGCCCCATACGCCGATCGACACGAATGCAGTCAGGATCAGCACGCTGTTGGAAATGAGGTTGCCCACGACGGGGAAAATGCCGCAGAAAAAGACGATGAATATCATCAAAAAGGGATGGGGGAGGCCCAGGGCGATAATGGCAATCGTCGAAATGGCCGTATTGATCAGGGATATGATGAGCTGCCCGCCCATTACCCGCTTGAAGTACACGTAAAAGATCCTGGCCCTCACCTGGACGAATCGGTACAGGAAAGTCATGAGGCTTTCAGGGTTCCGGGTGAAAGTCTGGTCGATCTTTTCCGCCTCGAAGTACATGAACAGGTTGATCGCGAGGGCGAAGACAAACTGGACAAAGCCCTTGTACAGGGGGGAGAGGCTGTCCACAAGGAATCGCAGGATACTGGTGCTCGCCTTCAGAACCCCTGCTTTCACTTCGTCGAGATCTACATACTGGGCGAAGTTCCACCGGGCGTTGGCCTCTTTGAGTTCCTTTACGATCTGCACCTGCAGCTGGGTTGTCATCTCCGGAAAGTTCTTCAGGAGCAGGGGGATTACCTTCTGGGTGACGAGCAGGATCGCTGCGATCACCAGGATATACAACACCGAGAACAGGATCGCCCTGGGGATGAACGGGACGAACCGGTGCACGTCCTTGGTCATGAAATCCGATATGAGATAGAGGAACAGGAACGAGATGAGAAAAGCCATGAGGTGCGAGAGGGAGAAGATAGCCGCAAGCGTAATCAGGCAGATGTAGCCTGCTACATAGGGATGCTTCTCGATGAGGGTGTTGGGCCTCTGCTCCCAGAGTTCCTCTCTGCCCGATTCGTGGCGTATTTCCGTGACGCACTTGTCCAGGTTGTCTTTTGCGTAGGCGCATGCCTGGAATCGTTGTTTCTCCATGAGAAATCTTTCCTGTTTGCCGTATAGTGTTGCGTAATTATTTCACAGAAGGAGTATCGGCAGCAACACCGATCCGCATAAAAAAATCATCCCGGCGCATCGAGGCTGGGACCCTCTCCCACATCGGTACGTGATTTTCCGGCGGCGATCAGATCATTCGCTGCCTGGCTGACGTGCGGTCCGCCATGAAAATGCAGTCCCCGCGTGCCGCGGTGCCCGCCGCCCTAAAAGACGCGTCCGTTCTCGGTTGTATGCCCGTTCTATTTCATCAGCGGCTCATTGGTGGGTTCGACGTCTTCGGTGTCGAGTTCGACGCTGACGGACTGCTTGATAATATCCACGCTCACGACAAGTCTTCCACGCTTCGGGTCGAGCCGGTTCAGGATGCCGACGCATCCGGCGAGCGGACCGCGCACCACCTGCACCCAGGAGCCTTCCTTCAGGTAGGGGTGGGAGGAAAAGGGCTGCGCGGATTTTATCATAGTCTTGAGGTTGTCGATCTGGAAGGGAGGTATGGACAGGGGGCCCTCGGAATTTCTCAGGATGCTGAGCGCTCCCGGGGTCTTCAGAATGTTCAGGTTCGTATAATTGTCCAGCACCGTGTGCAGAAAGACATAGCCGGGAAAAAGCGGGACCTGGATTCTTTTCCTTCGGTCGAGCCTCTTGCTCCAGCACTCCGAAAAAGGCAAGAAACAATCGATCGCTTTCTGCTCCAGCCTTTTGACGACTTCCTTCTCGTGGTTTACCTGGACGTAGAGTGCAAACCAGGCTTCTTCCTCCCCCGTGAGTTTCGGAAACAAGACGGGGCCTTTTGGCTCGTTCAGGTACGCACTTTTGGACTCTCTGTTCATATTACACTTCCATTACCGTCATAAGCTGTTCCAATGCGCAGAAACGCCGGGAAAGAAAGATGCTTTCGAAGGATGTGCGCCCCTATGGCTTCCGATGAGGGCTTGAATATGATGCCGGCTTTCACGATTGTCGCGGATAATACCTGGCTTCACTATCGTGCGCATTATAGCAGACTCGTTAGGGATATTGAAACCGGAATCGGATCTTTTACCATTACTCACCTGATCGCTCAAGCTCGCCCGCGACCGACAGGCGCGGATTCTTCCGGTTTGGAGACAACCATGTCCTCGACTTTCCACGGCGTCGGGATTCGCAGCTTCCGGGCGCTCTTGTCGGTGTAGACGAGGTATCCCTTCTCGACCGCGTGATAGAAGAGGTCCCGGGTGATTTCGACGTCCTCTCTGCAGTACCTGATGAGATTGTCCCAGTTGCCCTGCCGGTACCATCGCACTGCCTGCATGCCGTCGCCCCCTTTCGGGTGGCCCAGGGTTCTTTCCGCGAGGTGTCCCAGGCTGAGCCGGAAACCCAGCCCCTGGTGGATTTTCTGCAGCATGTCGAAAGTCGGCAGGTTGTCGAGTTTGAACGGCGTGTAGTCCCGAAGCACACGGTAGTCGAACCGGGAAATGTTGAAGCCAACGATAAGGTCGAGCTTTTGCAGGTCTTCTACCAGCGCTTCGATGTCTTCTTCCCTGTAAATCTTGAAGACGTTCATCGGCATTTCGCACAGCACGGCGAC
The DNA here is from genome assembly GCA_023442755.1 of Pseudomonadota bacterium. Taxonomy (GTDB): domain Bacteria; phylum Desulfobacterota; class Syntrophobacteria; order Syntrophobacterales; family Syntrophobacteraceae; genus SbD1. The sequence continues at coordinate 28,206 of JAEZXS010000276.1, forward strand.
GGAAACCCGCATGAGGTGCGTGTTCTGCCACCCTCCAACCTCGTCGGCCAGCTTCTGGGTTTCGAGATCGAAAAAGCCGATGCGGAATTCCTGCGGGGTGCAGGCGGGCGCGGAACAAGGCACGGCCTCTTCCTCCGGCTCTTCCTCGGCCGGTATTTCTTCCCCCAGGTTTTTCTCGCCGGAGAGGTACTGCAGCAGGTTCAGCGCCGCGGTCTTGTCCAGCGGCTTGTTTCCGGACCCGCACTTGGGGGAGTGGATGCAGGAAGGGCACCCTTCCGTGCAACTGCAGGAGGCGACGAGTTCCTTTGTTTTTTCGATCAGGGGCATGATGATCCGGTAGCCGCGGGCAGCGAGTCCGATCCCGCCCGGGTAGCCGTCATAGACGAAGATGGCCGCCTTTTCCAGCTGGGGGTGGAGCGGAATGGATATGCCGCCGATGTCGTTGCGGTCGCATACGGCAAAGAGCGGAAACATACTGATGAGCGCGTGTTCGACGGCGTGTATCCCACCCATGAAATCGAGTTTCGCCCGCTTGATGTTGTTGGCCAGCATCGGTTCGATTTCGATCCAGAACCCGACGGTCTCGAATGATGTGGGCGGCAGGTCGAGAGGGTTGCGGGCAAGGAGTTCCTGGGTATAGAGACGCCTTGCCTCGAAGGCCGTGATGTGTTCGGTGACCCGGAGCCGTCCCAGCCGGATGATGAAATTCCCCGCGGGCTTGGATGCAAGCGTTTCCAGGATCTCGGTTTCCTTGTCGCTGATGGCGCGCGTGAAATACGGGACCTGGGCCGGCGCCGCGTAAATGACCTTCTTTTCAAGATCGAGGCTCTCCACCTGGTAGGTCTCTCCCCGGTGGAGGTAAATCGCCCCGCTGTGGCATTCCTTGAGGGCGCGTATGCCTTCGTTTTTGCCGAGCGGGGTGGTCTCGCCCCTGGACTTTTTGATTATCGTGTAGGAAGCGCCGATGCTCCGGATATCGACATTGCGATGAGGCTGGAAGAAGGAACAAATCCACTGGTCGCCTTCGAGCGTCTGGAGCAGTTGGCCGGTTGCGGTGAGGCCTTCCACCGCCTTCTCGATCCGGTTTTCCCCAAGCTCCGGTTCCGTGAGGCTTATCGGCAGCTCCGCCGCGGCGCAGGGCAGGTGGGCCTTTAATATCTCGGGGTTGAAAGGGTCTATGACCGCCTTTTCGTACCGGCTTTCGAGAAACTGGTCGGGGTGGTTGACGATGTACTGGTCCAGGGCGTCCTGGTCGGGAATGAGAACGATGGCGGATTCCTGCCCGCTTCTGCCCACCCGGCCGCCGCGCTGCCAGGTCGTCATGACCGTTCCAGGATAGCCCACCAGGATGCACAGGTCGAGTCCGCCGATGTCTATCCCGAGTTCGAGGGCGCTGGTCGATATCACGGCGGAAAGTGCCCCGCTTGCGAGCTTCTGCTCGATCACGCGGCGTTCCTCGGGCAAAAATCCGGCCCTGTAGGAGCTGACTTTCCGCTCCAGCCTGCGGTCGGACTGGATGACGCTCATGTGGACCAGTTCGGTCAGCTTGCGCGATTGGGTAAAGGCTATGGTTTTGAGGCCCGCCTTCGCCGCCAGCACGATGAGCCGGGCGGCAGTTCCCGCGGAATGGGTCACCTGGCTGTCCAGCGGGCGCAGAAAGACGAAGTGGCGTTTTGCCTGGGGCGCGCCGTTGCCGCGCACGACGGTTATCTTGTCCTCCGGCACGCCCGTCAGTCCCGCAGCGAGTTCGTCGGGGTTGCCGATCGTTGCAGAGAGCAGGATGAACTGGGGATCGCTTCCGTAATACCGGCAAATCCGGCGCATCCTCCTGAATACCTGCGAGACGTGGCTCCCGAAAATCCCCCGGTAGGAATGCATCTCGTCCACGATCACGAACCGGAGCTTCTTCCAGAATTCCTCCCACTTGGCGTGAAAGGCGAGGAAGGCGTAGTGGAGCATGTCCGGGTTCGTCAGGAGCACGTGAGGGTGCTGCCGCCGGATTTTGGACCTCTGGTACGGGGTGGTGTCGCCGTCATAGACGCAGGCGGAAAAGGGCTCCTTCCCGCAGGGGATGGCGGAAAAAAAGGTCTTCAGCGCTTCGAGCTGGTCACGGGTGAGCGCTTTTATGGGAAAGAGGTAGAGCGCGCGCTGGTCCGGGCCGGAAATGAGGGCTTCGGCAACTGCAAGGTTGTATATAAGCGATTTTCCGCTCGAAGTCGGGGTGGCGACCACCGTGTGCCTCCCGGCGCGGATATGTTCGAGTGCTTCAGCCTGGTGACTGTAAAGATGCGTGATTCCGAGCCGGACCAGGGACTCCGCGAGCGGCTCCGGCAGCGGGGTGGAAAGTTTTCCGAAAACCGGAGGCCTGGAAGGGAGTTCGGCGTGATGGGCAAGCTCAAAATCTCTCAGCCTGTCGTTCAGCAGCCTGTTGAGGTAGTGTTGGATCATGGGATTGCCCGCGAAGTAGAAGTCCGCAAACGGAACCGAAGAATGCCTGTCTCCCCTGAATGTCGGTATCGCGCCACCTTAACCCGAAAAGGAAACCGGGGGCAAGAAGCTTCTCCGCGAAGATTTTTTTGCGCGGTGGCGGGTCATATAGTATAAATAGTCACAAGCTCAGGGGGGCGGGCGCCGGGCGGAAGACCGGCACCGGGCGGCCTCAAACCCTTTCGAAAGTCGTTTTTACCGGAACGAGTCCGATAACGTGCAGTGCAAACCATGGCTGATTTGCCGATAGCCTACAAGTCAACGAGGAGGAGA
>JAEZXS010000339.1 GCA_023442755.1 Pseudomonadota bacterium
GTGACTGCCTGGACGACGAGGAATGTTCGTACGACAGAAAAAGACTGGCATCCCCGTTCATGATTGTCGCTACGGTCTTCTTCCTGGCCGAACTGGGAGACAAGACCATGCTGAGCACAGTCACGCTTGCGACCGGCTGTGCGTTCATTCCCGTATGGCTCGGTTCGACGCTCGGCATGGTGCTCTCGGACGGCCTGGCAATCTGGGTGGGGAAGGTGCTGGGGGCTCGCCTTCCCGAACGCGCCGTAAAAATGGGCGCGGCCGTCATTTTCTTCGCGTTTGGGGCATGGGGAGCAGTTCAGGGCGGCTTCCACCTTCCTCCCGTATCCTGGGCATGTGGGGCTGCGGCAATAGCGCTGGCTGCGTATATTTTCTTCCGGAAACCGTCAGCCGCTAAGCCCGAGCAGGTCGCGTGACCGGTGATCACTCATGGCTCTATTCAAGAAAAGTTCCCAAAGTGAGTGAAGATGAAAAAACAAACGGTCGCCGGGCCGGCTTCCGTCAGGTTCAGAGATGCCCTGAAATTCTGGGTAAAGCTTGGATTTATCAACTTTGGCGGACCTGCCGGCCAGATTGCCATGATGCAGCATGAACTTGTCGACAGCAAACAATGGGTATCTCAGCTCCAGTTTGTAAGAGCGCTCAATTTCTGCATGATTCTGCCCGGCCCGGAAGCCCAGCAGCTTGCAATCTACATCGGCTGGCGGCTTCACGGTACGGTCGGGGGCACAATTGCGGGCAGTTTTTTCGTTATCCCTTCTATCTTTGTCCTGCTGGCCCTGAGCTGGATGGCGGTCGTTTCCGCGGAAATGCCCGCAATACAGGGACTTCTCTACGGGGTTCAGCCTGTGGTTATCGCGATAGTCGCATCGGCGGTCCTGAGGATCGGGAAAAAGACCCTGTGCCACTGGGGCCTGTTTCTTTACGCTTTTACGGCCTTTGCCGCCCTTCATTCCTTCGACGTTCCCTTTCCTTACGTGATCGGCCTGGCCGCGGTGAGTGGAATGGTTTTGGAGCGGTTCTGGCCGCATGTCTTCGAGTCCTGCAGTATCAGACATGGGCCTGTCGCACCGGAAATCGGGGCTGAAGCAGCCGGAAACAGCCGGCCGACGATAACTCGTAATTTGAAACTGATCGCGATTTTCGCGCTCCTATGGGGAGTGCCCGCAAGTGCATTGCTCATGTGGAGAGGGGCGCAGGATATCCTCTTCCAGGAGGCGATCCTTTTTTCGAAGGCTGCGTTCGTAACCTTTGGCGGGGCGTACGCGGTTTTATCCTACATTGCCGATATGGCGGTAAATCACTATGGGTGGTTAAGTGCCCACCAGATGGTGCAGGGTCTGGGGCTGGCCGAATCGACGCCCGGCCCGCTCATTATGGTCACGCAGTATATCGGTTTTGTTGCAGCCTGGAATACGAATACCGGCTTCAACCCTTTGTTTAACGCGACGCTTGGTGCACTGATCGCGACTTACATGACCTTTCTCCCATGCTTTTTCTTCATCTTTCTCGGAGCCCCCTACATCGAACTGCTCTCGCAAAACCGCCGCATTCGTGCAGCCCTGGTGGGAGTAACCTCCGCAGTTGTCGGCGTTATCGTCAACCTGGCGGTCTTTTTCGGACAGAAGGTGCTTTTCCCGGGAACGGGCGCGTTCGACTACTTTGCCGCCGCAGTCGCGCTCGTTTCGTTCGGCTTTGCCTGGAGAACCCGAATTCCGATGCATTACCTCGTACCCGTCGGAGCTTTGGCCGGAATGGCCTGGCGTCTTCTTGGCTACGGGTCTTGAGGGTGCTTTCGTTCCGAACGGACTACAACCCCTGCGGTTTTCCCGTCCGGTCCAGCGCGGCTTTCAATCCCCGGACCAGGTTGCCAGCCGGGCCCTCTCCCCAGAAATGCAGGAAGAATATACGCGGGGTCTCGGTAACCATGTGATTGTGTACCGCGACCACTTCTATGCCGTTTTTTACAAGAGCTTCGATAACCGGCGCCACTTCCTCCGTAAGCATCGTAAAATCCCCGGCCACTGCCGCATTGTTCTCGCTTCCCTGGAAAGCAGCCCAGGTATTGAATCCCATGAAACTCGTCACTTCGACCCCATGGTCTTTGAGCAAAACGTCGGGGCGTCCGATCGTCACTTTGAAAACCCCTCCGCTCGACTCACCCTTGTTGCCGAGAATGGATTCGATTTTCCGGGTATCGATAGTATTCGGGACAGAAGGCGCCTGGGCATCGGTCGGGGCAGCGCGTCGCAGCTCCTTTATTTTGTCCAGCACCGCCCGCACCCCTTTTGCGATACGGTCGACGGAGCCCATTCCGTGGATGTGCATGAACATGACTTTTTCTTTGTCCCTGACGAAATGGTTATGCAGACCCGTAACGGTCAGGCCGCCTTCGATCGCGGCCTTTTCAACGGGGCCGATCTCATTTTCGAGCAGCACGATATCGCCCATGACCATGGCGTCTTCCTGCATCGGAGCGAAATCCACCCAGGAAGTCAGGCCCATTGGCGGAGTGATCCTGAAACCGTCCACCGTGACGACAAGGTCCTTCTGAGGGATGGTAATTTTGTATTCTCCGTCTTTGGCGGCGCCCTTGATCCCGACGATCTCGTCAATGCGGCCGGAATCGAGAGGTTTTCCAATTCCCCACGAGACTTGCGCCCCTCCGATGTCCGTTCCGATCATCCCTGAGAGGATAACCACACAGAGAAACAGCCGGCAGAAAAATCTCATTGTCCGCCTCCTTTCGACAGTAGAGTTTTTTCCTGAGGTAATTTCTAAGGTAATGACTCAATTCACGGATGTCCGGTCGGCATGATTCCGGCGTGTTGCTGCGATTTTTGAGGGCCCGTTCAGCTTCCGGATCACGAAATTGTAACTCCGAGCGTTTCTCCTGCAGTGCAGATCCTTCATTGCGTATTCGTGAGCGGCAATCGCTCGGGGTGGCTCCGCATTCCACGCGGGTATTCCCGCCGGTCGGCGTTTCTGCGCAGGGGTGTCGCCGTTCAGGCACAAATAATGCTCTCCGCTTGGATTGCGTTAGCAAGGATGTATGAACTGACTTACAGGAGGGGTAATTTATGAAGAGAATTCTGACGATTGCATGTGCTTCGACTTTTGCGCTGTCCCTGCTTTTCATTTCAGAACCCTGCTTTGCCAAGTCGGGAGGTGTCGGGAAAGGCGGGGGAACTCAGGACGGCATCTTCTATCACAGCCATTCCGACCGGAGCTATTCCGGAAAGGATCAATTCAAGGGTAAGGGCAATGCTTACGGCCGGAACAAGTCGACGACCTCCGGTAAGGCCGGCAAGAACAAGAACAAGTGAGAGCCCGGGCGACTAGGATAATCAGGTTGCGAAAAGAGGCGGAAGACAAATCCGCTGATGTCCGTACCCTCCAGGAAAACTTTCCTCCAGGCGGAGCTTTCCCAATTTTTCCATTGAAAACCGATGCTTATTATAATTGGGAAAGGAGATTCGCATGGCCAGGACTGAAAGATCTGCACAAGTTACCACGGATCACGATTTGATAAAGCGCTGGGTCGAGGATCATGGAGGGCATCCGGCCAAGGTGAAGGGCACCGGCGGGAAAGACGATGTAGGAATGCTGAGGATCGATTTCGACGATCCGCAGCCGGATACAAAACTTGAAAGCATTTCCTGGGAGGATTTCTTCCAGAAATTTGATGAAAGCGATCTCGCCTTCCTGTATCGAAGCCTTGGACCGGAAGACCGGTTCAACAAGCTGGTGCGAAGAGGCAGCCAGGAGACGCAGCACTAGCTCTGCCGGGTTATCGACCGGCATATTCAAATCGAATTGAATCTCGGCACTTTTCGAAAACCGGCATCCCGCAGTATGCGATACAGTCAATTGGCCGATATGCGCATACTGCGATGCCGGACCTGGGCGCTCCCCAGTTCAAAAATCATTCCACAAAGCATCCAAAATAACATCCTCTATTTCTTCAACGACATAGCACGCCGAGCGAACATCCGCAGGGCGCCTGCGCAGGTCCCCGGTTTCGGTGCGATTGCAGGTTTTTGCCTTCAGCATTGTAGGAATATGCATACGCAAAGTCTCCTGGGGCAATGCCGGAAGAGAGGGAGGCTTTGCTTCCGAAAGGTGTGGCCGCGCGGCTTTCTTTCCCGCAACGCCCGGTTTTGCATACCCGGCTTCAGCCGTGGCTTCCATATTGCTATCAGGACGAATGCCATTCGAAGGACCTGATAACTGAATTCATGAAAGGAATGCAAATGCAGGAAAAGGAACCGGGTAAAGAGAAAGAGTCACTCCCGGGCAACATCGTTAAAGAAATCCGCAAAGAACGCAGAAGGATGCCTCTATGGACGCTGCTGGGGGGCGTTTTGATCGTTGGGACCGCTTTGGGTGTCGTCCTGGCCCATGATTACCGGCGAACGAACCGTGAAGTCCTGACCTTGCCGGCTTCCGGAGCGCAAAACCCGGCCGGGGTTCCACAGGCGCAATCGGTTGCCCCGCCCGCTCCGGAACCCCTGAACGTTGAACCGGCCTCGATTCCCGTTGCCACGGAAAGTGCAAACGTCCCCGTCCAGCAGCCAGCGCCATCTGTGTCGCCCCTGGAAGACTGCAACTGTACGGACTCGGCCTCAATACCTCAAACCACCGAAGTTGCGGCCGTCCCGGCAGGAGAACCCGAGCTTGATGAAGTCTCGGCCGAGCGGCCCTGGGAGCCAGATGATCCGAAGCCGGCGGTCGTCAAGCATAAGAAGGCGAAACACAAGACTGCCAAAAAGAAACAGCACAGCCATATTAAGACCAGGTACGTTACCTTCTTTCCCGAACGCCAGAACTATCATCACGGTTTTCCGGCCGTGTCGAACTGAGGGGGAGATCGGGGACGTTACGCCGGAGTGCAATCAATATTCGCGGCGATGAATATAAGAGAGGTGAGCTGCCGGGATACCGGTCAGCTCACCTCGAAGGAAAAGCCTCTATCTGCCGTTTTTGAATTCCCCGCTTCCCGCGGCCTGCAGGTATGAGTAGATCGATTTCAGGTCGCCGTCGTTCATGTTTTTGAAACACCCCCACGGCATGTTGCCGGGATAGCCATACCCGTACTGCCTGCAGTAGCTCCCGGGGCCGAACTCGTCGACTCCATAGTACTGGAAGCCATAATAGGGATATACGTTTCGGCGATTGTAGCCGTAGTACCCATAGCCGTCATTGCCATAGTATCCACCGTATCCGCACCTGCCGTATCTGCAACCGTTATACCCGCCGTAGTTGTAATATGATCCGTAGGAACGGCCGAACAATCCGTGCGAGTTGTAGAATGAGGAAAAGGCCCGGGAAGCGCCGCGGCCGTGTGAACTATATCTATAACCGTACTTTTCCGGATCGGCAAGGCCTTCAACCGCTTCCGGGTCTTCCGAGCGCATCACTTGAATGAACGTGCCAAGGTCGAGGCCGGCCGGCTGCCCGTACGCATCCGGCCTGAGGTCGCTGGAGCATACCGATCCGAAACAGGTCCCCGCAATGAAGGGAGACTCGGTATTCCCGGCGCTGTGGCAGGCCGTGCAGGCCACCGCCACGTTAACGAGATAGCTTCCGTATCCCACCGCCTCCCAGTTGTTTGCAGGATAGCTCAGAATGACGGGACTTTCCGCCAGGCCCACTTTTGCCAGTTCAGTGATGCCGGGAGTCGAGCTGCCGGAATTCGCCGCGGCAAAAGCCGCCGTAGCGGTCAAACAGGCGCAGAGCAACAATAAGGCAAGCCGGATCTTCTTTCCCGTGGATTTCTTTAACATAGTCTTCTCCTTTCGATTAAGAACATGCATCGACCATTTCCTGCAGGCGGCAAAGTATAAAGAGTCTTCTATAACCACAATAAGATGAACATGGTATATCGATGCGGTATCTCCAGTAATTCAACCGAGTGCTGCGTTCAATATTTGAAATGGATTTACAATTTGCAGGATAAGAAATATAGATCTGAACTATGATACATATAATACTTAATATCCATGTATATGAAAAGCGATTGTGTATCTCTAATCTCGTTCCGTTTACTATTCTATAAACGCCGACTTTCCTGCCTTTTAGATCGAGTATAGGGGATGTAATGAATTGCTTCGAGACACATCCCACTTTAATATCGATTATCTACCGATATTCCAATTCTAATAACAGGAGGAATCGTTATGTCCGCTAATCTGTCAAAAACACTTCTAATCATCTTGGCAGCCGTCTTGCTGACAGCGCTTCAGACACAGGCGTGCGATCAGACGAAGGGAGGATGTCCGCCTGACGTCAGCACCGTTTACCAGATGGCAAACCTTGGACTTTCGATGAGTCCCGTTCCGCTCAACTATGATCCGAGCCAGCGAGAAATGGTCGGGTACGGCAGCTACATAGTAAACTCGCAGGCTTCCTGTTACGGCTGTCACACAAGCCAGGTCAGCGATCCCGTATACGGCGACATGTACGTTCTGGACGGGTACATGGGAGGAGCATGCTCCGGAGGGCTGTGTTCCATTGACCTGACACCGGGCGGGGTCCCCAGCTGGCTTGATTTCAATGTGTTCAGCGCCCTTGTTCGCGGCGTAAGTTTCTGTTCCTACCCCGGTACCGTCGCGAACAAGGAAGAGCTGAAGGCAGTCGTCGGCTCGCTGGGCCCCACATGCGCATCGAGCACCGGGATGAGCTATCTGAACTGCGTCGCGACAAACGGCGTCTATGCAAACGGGACGGGGAACTGCTACCAGACGAGTGTGGGCAACTGGCTGGTTGCGGGGGGCTGCGGCACGGCCGGTGGCAGCGGGTATCTGCAGCAGCAAAGGTTTTTCCGGTGTGGAGCGATGCCCGCCGGAGCAGGTGACATCCTGCAATGGAATGGAGATGCATGGGTTTTGGTGGGGACTACCACTACGCGGTGCCTGCCCGTATCGCCGAAAACCGACAAGGCTCTCGCTCCGATGTTTCACGAGTCGCTGCAGCAAATGAGCAATGCGGATCTGTATGCGGTTTATGCGTACTTCAAGGCGCTTCCCAAACGAAAATGACCGAGAGCCGGGGGCGGGGGGCTGTGATACTGTTAACCCGAGGAAAATTGAGCCTCCAACGACTTCACCGCGACACGAAGGCGGGGGGCCGGTAGGATATGCAGAAAAGGCGTTCCGGATTCCGAGGCTGTGCCGTAATCCAAACAACAGGAAAACTTGGCAGCGAACGATCCATTTGGCGGCTGGAAATCATTTTCCACTGTGGGGGAGGCTTTCAGCCTCGATGTTTTCGAAAGAAGCATGGCCGGATCAACTGAAGTTGTCGGGCAGGATCTCCTGCACCCGTCCGATCTGGCCGTCTTCGAGCCGCACCTTGATCCCGCGGGAATGGAATGAAGAGGATGTGAGGATGTCCTTCACGATTCCGACCGTTCTTTTCCCGGTTCGCTGGTCCTTTTTCAGGACGATTTCGACGCGCTTCCCGGGGCTGATGTCACTGCGCTGCTGACCGTTCATGGCTCCCTTTCCTGTGGGGGATAAAATGCAATTATAACATCTTTCACCGGCGCGTGGGACGGGAGTTCCTAATGGTGCGCGGGGGAGAGGCCGCCGGCATACCCCCGCGCTTCCGATGTCAACCAGGGTCAGAGCACGATCGCCTTGTCGAAGAGGTCGAATACGCCTCCTACGGTGACATTTTCCTTGTGGTATTCCATGAGCTGGCTTATCTGCCGCTTGCAGTTGGCGCAGGGAGCCGCCGTGTAAGACGCCCCGGTGGCCCTTATCTGCTGCAGCTTCATCTGCCCCGTTCTTCTCATGCGGAATTCATGAAAGGACATGGTCCTTTTGCTCACTCCTTCGTAGCCGTCCAGCACCGCCAACCCTCCGCCCCCTCCGCAGCACCAGTTCATATCCCGGTTGGGGGTCATTTCGCGGAACTCGCGCACGCATGCCCTGAGCAGCTCCCGGGGCTCTTCCGTAAGGCCCGTGCTCCTGGCGAAGTTGCACGGGTCGTGATAGGTCACCGGCTCCGGATTCCGGTCGCGGTCGAGTTTCAGGCCGCCTCTTCGCAGCACGTCCGCCGCGATGACGAAAATGCTCGTAACCTCATAGGGGATTTTTCCCCAGAAGTTGGCCCCACCCACCAGTTTGGCGACACGGTAGGCATGGCCGCACTCGCCGATGACCAGTTTCTTCACGCCGAGCTTGAGGCAGGCATCGTGGAGCACCTTGTTTTTTCGCTTCATGTACTGGTCGTCTCCGGTAAAGAAACCGAAGTTCGCCGCGTCGAAAGCCTCGGAACTCATCGTCCAGCTTATTCCCGCCACATGGAAGAAGGTAGCGCAGCCCATAAGCGTCTCGGGAAAGGACAGGATCTCCCCGGAAGGCGGTACGAACAGAACGTCCGCTTTTTGATCCACCGGTATCCTGATGGGAACGCCGTGCTCTTCGAGCAGCTCACCTTCGAGGAACTGCGTCATGTCGATGAAGGTTGACGGCGAAATGCCTTCCCCGTTTCCATACTGTTCCGAAGCGTTTTGGGTGGCGGCCAGCTTGGTGGGAATCAGGCCGACCGAGAGCAGGACCGACCTGGCCTTGCGCGTGATGATGGAGTTGTCGATCCCGAGCGGGCAGAATTTTGCGCAGCGCCTGCAGCACGTACAGGCATAAAAATCGCGGAGCCATTCGCCCAGGGCTTCTTCGCTCAGGCCGTCCCTCTTTTCCATACCGGCCAGCGCGCACAATTTCCCGATCATGGAATGATCGATATGATAGGGCCTGCGGACGCGGTCCGAACGAAAGGCCGGATTGCTGCACGTGTCCGGATCGGTGCGGCTCAAATGGCACTGCTCGGCGCAGGTGCCGCATTTAGCGCAGATTTCCATATAGACCTGCAGAAGCCTGGGGCCGTCTTTTATCCCCTTTATCGCCTCTCTTACCCTGTTCAGTTCCGCCTGACTGATTGCATGTCCTTCCGCACTCATTGTGCCTCCCTCTCAAAGTCTGCCTACTGCTGGTACAGGATCGATTTGCTGTAGAAAACGCCCGGTATGTGCAAAAACTTGCTGAACGGTATGTACATTATGAGGACCTGGCTCAGGAAAAAATGGAGAGTAAAGAAGGGGGCGGAAGGAACAGCCGGTTCGCGGAACAGGAGGAGCGCCGAAAACAAATCCCGCGACTGTGCCAGATCGAACTGGGAACTGAAGCGCATCAGGTTCCCGCTTATCACTACGGCCAGGATCAAGACGATAGATGCGTAGTCCTCGAAGCTCGATACCGTCCGGACGCGGTTTAGGCTGACGCGCCGCACCAGGAGGAAGATGCCTGCGAACAGGAGCGCCAGTCCCAGGAAGGCCCCTGCCCAGTCAGAGTGTTTCGCCTCACGGAGCAGAGAAAGATCGGCCACCACGCGGGCATGCCCCAGCAGGACCAGGATCAATGCCCCATGGAACAGCGTGGTTCCTATCCACAGCGCCTGGTCGGTTGCCTTCAAATTGTTGAAGGTCAGTATCTCTCCGGCTATCCGGGCCCACTTTCCCGCCTTGCTCGCAGGGGCGGGAAACAGAGGAATCCTGGAAACCCCGGCCCTGTGCCATCTTCCGATCCTGTAGACAACCCCCAGCACGAACACTGCCAGGGTGATATAAGGCATGAATTGGCAGACAATCCGGCCTGTCGTCATTTGAGAAGCTCCTTTCTCCGTTTTTGGGCAGGAAATCGTATTATGCCTAGTATTCCAATCGATTAAGTAATAATATATTCCCTGTCTACCCGCTCGGTGTCCCTTTGGCAACGGGACAAGATAACATACCCTATCGGTTTAGTCGGTTATTAATGCAAAAAAATATATGCCTGAATCCCGTTTAGTAAATACCCGATTTGGAATTTTTGCCAAATTGGCAGTCTGCGGCGCCGGCAAGTCATACCATGTCGAGTATCGTCGTTTCCATCTTCCTGGCTATATAGTCCCTGACTTCCTTCAGAACGCCCAGCAGACGGACTTCCTTCTCGATGGGAGTCGGGTTGTAGAAATAGGTGCTGACGGTGTCGGTTGGCGCCAACGGTCCGTCAAAGAGCCGGATAACCTCGGCAAGAGTGATTTCACCAG
>JAEZXS010000372.1 GCA_023442755.1 Pseudomonadota bacterium
CCAGCGAAACCTTCAGACGGGCGACCGTTCGGGGTGGTTCCGAGGAAAATCACTCGACACCTTCGGCCCGGTCGGCCCCCGGATCGTGCTGCGGGACGATATCCCCGACCCGCAGAACCTGCACATCGAGTGCCGCCTGAACGGCAAAACGGTCCAGGACTCCAATACGAAGCACATGATCTTTCCGATAGCCGAGACCATCGCGTTCATTTCAAAGAATTTTACGCTCATGCCCGGCGACCTGATCGCCACCGGGACCCCGAGCGGCGTCGGCCGCATCAAGCACGGCGACGTCGTCGAAGTCGAAATAGAAGGAATCGGGATTCTCAGCAATCCGGTTATAGAGGAATAGTTCCGGCAATCGCTTAAGCGCCGGGACATATGCGGGCTGAGCGGCACGAGCCGTTCAGCCCCTCTTGCTTTACGCGAACCGGTTTGAATCCGCCCTGCCCCGTTCACCCCCTTGCTCAACCCCGAATTCAAACGGCAAGCCCAATTAGATTCTCGCCCGAAATTGCCTGATGACCATCAGAAGTTAAGAGGCAGGTATTTCCGATGTTCACTAAAGACCAAATACATTTTTTGCAAACAGGCTGGAAATACGGTAGCGATATCATTGCACAACTTCCTTCAAGCACGGTCATCAATTTCACCCTGCAAAGGTGAGAGGATTGCATAATTGAAGAAGGGTCTCACTGGGTAGGAGACTCTTTCCACCATCGCTTTGCCGGGAAATAACGCACAGGCGCAGTATGCTCATCCTGTGCAGCAACCGCATGATCGAGGTTTTGCTCTCTAGGAGTCTAAAGTGCGCACTAATCCTGGTACCATGGCTGTTTTCTGTTTTCCCTGCAATTTTTGAGACCATGACGGACGACGGACCGGCGCAGAGGTGAAGCGTGCACCGTGATGCGTGACGCAAATTCCACCACGCCGAAAAGGGACTGTGCGGGATTAAAAGAATTCCTCTCCCTCTCGAAAAAATGGCCACCCAAATTATCCTTACCTGAAAAGAGCATCCGATACGAGTCTGACCCACGGGCAGGAATCCCCCGCATCAGGGGCAAATTGCCCAGGGATCTTTGACAACTAAATATGGAAGTCCGGTAACCAAAGGCGGATACCGCTCGGACGTGGAGCGCGCCCGGAAAAGCCGAACCGCTCATGCGTCCCCGCGGTGAGCTCTTTCGTTATTCCCGTCAACCGTCAAACCTGCGCCGGCACACATGTTCAACCCTCTACCGACCTTTTCAACGTTTTTCAACCCTGCGTCTCAACCTTATTCGACCGTATTCAATGTTGTTCAACCTTTTCAATGGTTTTGAAAATTTCCGGGCCGGTCGGTCCGATTGCTCCTTCGCTTCCCTCGAGACAAGCTCACCCGGGCGGCGGGCTGGCGCATTCCGCTTCATAGCCGCGCGCAGGAGGCAACTCGCCTTTTTCCGGCTGCATGCTGCTTATATTTATAAATGATCCCCAAGAGTTTTGAGCTGCGGCCTTCGAAATTCAACCCGGCCGGCTGCGGAGAAAGGGAATCGACAATGCGAACACGAAAAATGATGTCGGTTGTTTCCATCTTTATAATAGTAGCGTGCAGCAACGGCAGGTTCGACGGCAACAAACATTGGGACGGCTCCACGAAAAACTTCGAATGCAAGGAGGAGGCACCGGCACCGTCCGCGCCCCCTGCTGCCCAAATCCCTCCCGGCTTTGACAGCGCCTATCCGCCCCATTTGAAATGAGCCCTGCCTCTCTCCGATAACCCCGCCTGATTCCGCAGCTTCCGCCCGCTCAGCCGGCGAAGCGGTTGATGCGTTTTCAGCCACTGATATCCCTTGCCGCAGGCGGAATCGAGTGTGCGCAAAAGACGGTTTGTCAATTAAAAATTACTTAATGGCTGGCTAAATTCCATGAGTCAGAGTATTATTTACCGTTATTTATAGACTAACCCGGGTACCTGTTCCGGTTTTCCCGCTGGATGGCGGGCAGAGCCGGAAAAATAATCCCAATGTCAGCATACTTGGCGTACGCCCTCTATTGCTCCTGGAAGGGGAAGGCAATGTCGTATTTGCAGGAAGTCGATCCGGAAATCGCAAAGGTTATTCAGAAGGAGGAGGACAGGCAGCGAGGCAAGCTGGAACTCATCGCTTCGGAAAATTTTGTGAGCGCCGCGGTGCGCGAAGCGCAGGGCTCGGTCCTGACGAACAAGTATGCGGAAGGATACCCGGGGAAAAGATATTACGGCGGATGCGAATACGTGGATATCGCCGAAAAGCTTGCCCAGGAAAGGGCGCGCAAGCTTTTTAAGGCCGATTACGCCAACGTGCAGCCCCATTCCGGCTCCCAGGCAAATATGGCCGTTTTCTTCGCCGTGCTCCAACCCGGCGACACCATCCTCGGAATGGACCTGCGGCAGGGAGGACATCTCACGCACGGAAGCCCGGTGAGTTTTTCGGGACGCCTGTTTCGGGTCCTGTCTTACGGCGTCAAGCGAGACACCGAACAGATCGACTACGACCAGGTGGAAAGAATAGCCGTAGAACACCGGCCGAAACTCATCATTGCAGGGGCAAGCGCCTACCCGCGCATTATCGATTTCGAGCGGTTCCGGAATATCGCCAAAAAAATCAGCGCCTACTTCATGGTGGACATGGCCCACATCGCGGGGCTGATCAGCGCGGGCTTTCACCCGAACCCGGTTCCCAGCGCGGATTTCGTTACCTCCACCACGCACAAGACGCTGCGCGGACCGCGAGGCGGCCTGATCCTGTCCCACAAGAACTACAGCAAGATGCTCGACAGCCAGATATTTCCGGGTATCCAGGGCGGTCCGCTCATGCACGTCATCGCCGCAAAGGCCGTTGCTTTCCAGGAAGCCCTGCAGCCGGAGTTCAAGGAATACCAGAAGCGGATACTCGCAAACGGGAGGCAGCTTGCTGAAGAACTCGCCAACCTCGGATACCGCCTCGTATCGGGCGGAACTGACAACCACCTTCTCCTGGTGGACCTGACCGCGCAGAAAATAACCGGGAAGGTCGCCGAAGAAACTCTGGGCATGGCCGGAATGACGGTAAACAAGAATGCCATTCCCTTCGACCCTCTGAAGCCCGGCGTATCGAGCGGGATCAGAATAGGGACTCCCGCCGTCACCACGCGAGGGATGACGCCGGAGCATATGGTGGAAATCGCGCGGCTTATGGATCGGGCGCTCCGGTCCGTCGGGCAGGAAGCGGTTTTGAAATCGATTCGCGCCGAGGTGGCGGAATTGTGTTCGGGGTTTCCCCTGTTCTCGTAGCATCGGTGGGGAACCGGGCAGGAAGTGGACTGGAGGGGGGGCGATGTCGCCGCCCCTGTTTTGATTCAACCGATTTTCAATCAGCGCCGGTACAATGACCTCGAGAGAAACCGATCAATTCTATATGAAAAAAGCGCTCCGCCTCGCGGTTCGCGCGGCGGGCAACACGAGTCCCAATCCTCTCGTCGGGGCGGTCCTCGTAAAGGCCGGAAACATTGTCGGACAGGGCTGGCACGAGGTGCTGGGCGGCCCCCATGCCGAGGTGAACGCGATTGCCGATGCGGCAGGCCGGGCGCGCGGCGCAACCCTTTACGTCACCCTGGAGCCGTGCAACCACCACGGACTCACCCCGCCCTGCACGCAGGCCGTCGTCGATGCGGGAATCGCGAGGGTCGTTTCCGGAATGACCGATCCGAATCCCGATGTCACCGGCTCAGGGGCCCAATATCTCGAAAGCAGGGGAATCCCCGTCGAAACCGGCGTTCTCGAAAGCGAATGCCGCGGCATCAACCAGCCCTTCATAAAATACGTCACGACCGGGCTCCCCTACGTTACGCTGAAGGCCGCCGCCACTCTCGACGGCTTCATCGCAAGCTCCTCGGGCGACTCCAAGTGGATAACCAATGAGCGCTCGCGCGCATTCGCTCATAAACTCCGGTCCCTGGCCGACGGTGTGCTCATCGGGATCGGGACCGCTCTCGCGGACGATCCGCTTCTGACCGTGCGCCTTCCCGGCAGGAAGAAATACCGGCAGCCGGTCAGGATCGTTCTGGACAGCATGCTGAAGCTGCCGCCGGGAAGCAAGCTGGCCGCATCGGCTGCGACGAGTCCGGTATGGGTGGTTTGCGGCGAGGATGCACCCGCGCAGAACGAACGCATCATGACCGATGCCGGCGTCACGGTGATCCGTTCCGATTCCGGAAAGAGCGGCCTGAGCATCCTGCCCCTGTTGAAACAGCTCGGGAAGAGACGCATCTCGAGCCTTTTCGTCGAGGGCGGCGGACGGGTGCTCGGCTCGTTTCTCGACAGCGGGCTTGCCGACGCGTTTCATTTTTTCTACGCTCCCAAAATTCTCGGAGACAGGAGCGGGACCGGGATGATCAGCGGCAAGGGACGACTCAAAATAGCGGATGCGGTTCCCGTCTTCAGCCTCAGGACGAAAGAATTTGCAGGAGATTTGCTGGTATCGGGCAGGTTCCACGAAAAGCCTTACTAACCGGGCAGCCCCAGTACCGGAAACGGAGAGAAAACATGTTTACGGGACTCATCGAAGGAACGGGAACCATGTTGCGCACGGAGCGCCACGGAGCCGATTCCGGCCTGGTAATCAGGGCGGATTTCAAGATCGACGGTTTCGTCCTGGGCGAAAGCATCGCAATCGACGGGGCCTGCCTCACGGTGACCGCTTTTCATGGAGATTCCTTCACGGCCGACGTTTCCGCCGAGACCCTTGCCCGCACCACGCTGGGTCGCAAACTGCCCGGCAGCCGGCTCAACATCGAGCGGGCGCTCAGGTTCGGAGACAGGCTGGGCGGGCATCTTGTGGCCGGGCATGTGGACGGAATAGCCGTTTTGAAAAACCGATACCCTGAAGGCCGCTCGATCAGGCTGCTGTTCGAAGCCGCCCCGGAACTGCTTCGCTACGTCATCGAAAAGGGGTCCGTCGCCATCAACGGCATCAGCCTTACCGTCAACGGCGTTTCCGAGACCGGTTTCGACGTGAACATCATTCCCCATACTGCTTCGGGCACCACGATCCTGGACCTCAAAGCCGGCGACGAGGTGAACATCGAAACGGACCTGATCGGCAAATATGTCGAGAAGATGATCCGGTCCTGGGGAGCTGCAATGGAAAAAGGTCAGGCCGAGAATCGAATTGATGTTGATTTTCTGAAGAAACACGGCTTTATTTAAGGATTGCACGGGCGGTTGATTTTCGCGGCCCGGCATCAACCACATTCTTCGCCAGCTTGAAGTCATATTTCGGAATATGTTATAGGAACTGAGGCCGGCACGATGCCCGATACGGCTTTTTGCACAATATTTTCTGAGAAGGAGAATACGGGAATGCCTTTGGCAACCATCCCTGAAGCGCTTGAAGATATCCGCCAGGGCAAAATGGTCATTCTGGTAGACGACGAAGACCGCGAGAATGAAGGCGATCTTTGCATGGCGGCCGAAAAAGCCACCGCGGAAGCCGTCAATTTCATGGCAAAATATGGAAGAGGCCTCATCTGCCTGTCCCTCAACCCCGAAATGGTTGACCGGCTCAGTCTTCCCATGATGGTTACGAAGAACGACTCTCCATTTCAGACGGCGTTTACCGTATCCATCGAGGCGCGCAAAGGCGTCACCACCGGCATAAGTGCAGCCGACCGCGCACAGACCATCCTCACGGCAATTGCCGACGACGTAAAGCCGGAAGATATCGTCAGCCCGGGCCACGTATTCCCTCTGCGCGCCAAAAAAGGCGGAGTGCTGTTCCGGACCGGCCAGACGGAAGGCTCGGTCGATCTGGCCCGCCTTGCCGGAATGAAGCCGGCCGGCGTCATCTGCGAGGTCATGAACGACGACGGCACGATGTCGCGTATGCCGGACCTGGAAAAATTCTCGCAGGAACACGGCATCAAGATCGTAACCGTAGCCGACCTGATCAATTACCGGATGCAGAACGAAATATTCGTCCACCGCGCAGCCACGGCAAATCTGCCGACCTCGTTCGGCGGTGATTTCAAGGTTATCGCCTACACCAACGATATCGACGAACACTGCCACCTGGCCCTTGTCAAAGGCGACATCAAGCCGACCGACGAAGTCCTGGTGCGCGTGCATTCGGAATGCCTCACGGGCGATGTTTTCGGCTCGATGCGCTGCGACTGCGGCAGCCAGCTACGTGCGGCAATGATGCAGATCGACAGGGAAAAAAAGGGCGTCATTCTTTACATGCGCAACCACGAAGGCCGCGGCATCGGGATCGTGAACAAGATCAAGGCCTATGCCCTTCAGGAACGCGGCTACGACACGGTGGAAGCAAACAAGGTCCTCGGGTTCCAGGCGGACCTGCGCGACTACGGCATCGGAGCGCAGATCCTGGTTGACCTCGGCATCAAGAAAATGCGGCTTATGACCAATAACCCGAAAAAACTTGTCGGACTCCAGGGCTATGGGATCAGCGTCACGGCCAGGGTGCCCCTGGAAATTCCGCCCAACGAGTGCAACATCAAGTATCTGAGCACCAAGTGCACGAAAATGGGCCATATTTTGACTTGCATAACTCCGGAAGGGAAAACTGCATGAGAGTTTTCGAAGGGAAACTGCTGGCCAAAGATCTCAAATTTGGAATCGTGATCAGCCGCTTCAACGACTTCATCGGGGAGCGCCTCCTGGGCGGAGCAATGGACGCTCTCAAAAGGAGCGGCGCCGATGAGGCGAACGTGGATGTTTTCAAGGTCCCCGGCGCTTTCGAGATCCCCCTTCTGGCCAAAAGGGTCGCCGAGACCCGCAAGTACGATGCGGTAATCTGCCTGGGCGCGGTGATACGCGGGGCCACCCCCCATTTCGACTACGTTGCGGCCGAAGTGTCGAAGGGGATAGCCAATGTTGCGCTCGATGCCGGAGTTCCCATCAGCTTCGGAGTGCTTACCACGGATACGATCGAGCAGGCGATTGAAAGAGCCGGCACGAAATCTGGAAACAAGGGCTGGGATGCAGCGGTTGCGGCCATAGAAATGGCTAACCTGATCAGGCAGTTGCCTGCCTGATCGACATTCTCCTGCCCATCGCGCCGTCCGCATTATCATAAAATGGTTCGACGGAAGCGAGCTTAGCATCAGATCGAAAGAAGTGAGTTTTCCATGGGCCAGCGGCGGCTGTCACGCGAAATTGCACTGCAGATGCTCTATCAATTGGAAATGAGCGGTCTGCACCCTTATGAAGTCATCGAACTCTATTACCAGGTTGTAGCCGATAATGAGGATAAACCGGCGGAAGTCCCCGAGTCGGTACGCCCGTTCGCGGAAAAACTGGTAAACGGGGTATACGTTCACCGCGACGAAATCGACCGGATGATCACCGCGGCCTCCGAGAACTGGCGTCTCGCGAGGATGTCCGTAATAGACCGGAACGTTTTGCGCATAGCGGTTTTCGAGATGCTCTACTGCCTCGAAATTCCGCCCAAGGTTTCCATAAACGAAGCGATCGACCTCGGCAAGACCTTCGGCAGCCCCGACTCCGGGTCTTTCATAAACGGGATCCTCGACCATATCCTGCCGCAAATCGACAGCATACGCGGAAAGCAGCCTGCACCTCCTGCCGAGCCGAAGGATTAGAACACTAAGCCGCGAAGAAGAACGAACCAAAGATTATAGCGGGTCGTCCCGGTATTTTGTGGGAGCGCTTGAAGCCGCGCTTGGACAGTCGGAGGCGGGATCATTGCGTTCTTTTGTCGCTCACTAAGCCGCGAACCCTGCAATGTTGTCGCAACCGCAAAGGAAAAGATTTCCTTGGGCAGTGTTGTTCTGAGAACGCCTCTCGTCCGCAATGCGTCCTCATCGCAGGTGCGCGTTGATCTTTCCTCTCGCGAAGCCGCGAAGAAGAACAAACATCAGAAAAAGAATTGAACTGTGGGAGCGGCTTGCAGTCGCGATTGGACAATCGGAGCACACTTGGAGAGGGTTGGATCATGGTTTTTCTCTCTCGCGAAGAAAAGACTCCAGTCGATCCGGTCATGCTTTCTCCAACGGCACAAATCAGGTTGCCGACTTTTGTTCAAGGGCCTCTGTAACGGCTTTGGGATTGCGTGCAATCACAGTGAGGTAAGCGCGCGCCGCCGCATCGGGTTCCTTGCGGTTTTGCTCCCAATCGCGCAGGGTGCCGATCGGAATATGAAAGCGTGCCGCAAACTCTTCCTGGCTGAAGCCAAGTGCCCGGCGAATAATTTTCACCTGTGGCGTGCGCTTCATCTGTCCGATGTTTTCGGGTGTTATAGGTTGAGCATCAGGATCGCCCACAGCCGCAGCATGCCGCTGCGCTTCAGTCATTGAATCGAAGCGTCCCCAATCGTATTTTTCAGGAATTTTCTTCGTGGTATTTGCGTCTTTCATGGGGTTCGGCTCCTCTGGCCGAAATGATACGGATCTTTCCATTTCTCAAAGTGTAGGCAACACACAACAACCGGCCCTCCACCATTCCGATGATGACGAACCGGTCTTCGCCATATGACATCCGCTCATCGAGCCACTCGACTGCAAAAAAATCCTTGAACACACCCCGTGCCATATCAAAACTGACACCGTGAGCGGCAAAGTTGCTTTCGGCCTTCGCATCATCCCATTCAAAAGCGTCATCATTCATAATGATACGGCCCTGCCGTAGTAGTGTCAAGTTCCCCTTTAACTAAACGCCGGGAACTGCCGTTTTAACTTCCGTTGCCTTTCCGCTTTTCAGGGTAAGGCCGAGAAGTCCCGCCACCAGCGGCATCCAGATCAACAGGGTGATGACCTGGCGGATGCCGATATATTCTATCAGGATCCCCAGCAGCCCCACCCCCAGGCCGCCGATGCCGATTCCGAAACCCAGCATGAGGCCCGATGCCATCGCCGCGTTCTTGGAGATGACTTCCTGCGCGACGACGACCGTCACCGAGAAAGACGCCAGGAGGAGCGCGCCGGAAAGACCGAGGAGGAGGTAGCTCACCGGGCCGCTTGTGTTGAGGAACAGGTAGAACATGGGGGTGGCGGCAACGAGCGAGGCCACTATCACCACCTTCCGGCCGAACAGGTCGGACAGGTAGCCGCCCGCAAGGCCACCCATCGCTCCGGAAAAGAGCATCAGGAAGACCAGTCGGCTTCCCATCAGCAGAGAAACGTTCATGTGCTGGAAATAAAGGGGAAGAAACGCCACCAGGCTGAAGTAGGCCAGGGACCGGAAGGCCACCACGAGCACAATCTTGGTGAGTTCGAACCAGGCCGAACGGATGGTTGCCAGAAGAGGCGGAGGGGGAGCTTTTTTCTTCGACTCGATGTTGGGAGCATTGAACCAGAGCAGGACGGCGGTAGCCGCGCCGGGAACGATGAGCAGCGGCGTCCACTCCAGGCCGAGCGCCTGGATGAAAGGAACCACCAGAAGCGGCGTGAAAGCCCATCCCATGTTGCCGCAGGTGATGAACAGGGCCTGGAAGAACCCTTTTCTCTGGCCGCTTACCGCAGTGATCATGGCGGAGGCCTGCGGATGAAAAGCGGCGGTGCCCAGCCCGGCCAGGCTGACGACGCAGAGCAGCAGGAAATAGCTTTTGATCACGCCGACAAAACCGAGCAGCACGGCCATCCACATCGTCCCGACATACACCAGCCAGCGCTGGTTTTTCTGGTCCACCAGGTAGCCGGTTATCGGCTGGAGCAGCGATGAGGTGAAGGTGAAGGCGGAGATGAGGAACGCCCCTTTGCTCACTCCCAATCCAGCTGCCACCAGGAAAGGCAGCAGTGTCTGTATGTAGTTCATATACCAGTCGTTCAAAAGATGGGCCGTGCAGATGGAAAATATCCTGCCGCCGTTCTGCGGAGCGTTTTTCAAGTGTAAGTCCCCTTGCGTACGTGGAGTTCCGAGGTCGAAAATCAGCTTGTAGAGCCGGATAGTCGATCGCATGAGAAAATGAGATAATAATAAGAATGTACGGAGAAGTGAAGTGAATGATGAACCCGTGTCCGGATCGTCTGCCAAAATCCAAAGGGGGTGCGGAGGTTTTCGACCGGGTAAGCCTTTATTAAACCCTGCCCTTATGTTATCAATACGGTTTCCTGTTTTTGAATTTTATTTTCCCGAATGAAATGCCCGTATACGGGTACATTCTTTCGGACGTGGAGGAAAGACTTGGGTTTCGCCATTGCACTGGGTGGAAAAGGCGGAACCGGCAAGACAACTATAGCGGGGCTTCTCATTCGATACATGCTCAACCACGGGATGAAGCCTATCCTGGCTATCGATGCCGATTCCAATTCAAATCTCAACGACGTACTCGGGGTTGCACTCGACCAGACCCTCTCGGATGCCCGGGAGGAAATGAAGACCAGCGTTCCGACCGGAATGACCAAAGACGTTTTCATGGAGATGAAAATGGAGCAGGCGCTGGTCGAAGGCGAAGGCTACGACCTTATCGCCATGGGGCGTCCCGAGGGGCCGGGCTGCTACTGCGCCGCCAACAATCTTCTAAGCAGCCTGATAGACCGGCTTATACGCAACTATGACTATATCCTCATAGACAACGAAGCCGGTATGGAGCACTTCAGCCGCCTGACGCAGAAAGACATAGACCTGCTGGTCCTGGTATCCGATCCGAGCAGGCGCGGCATCTCCGCCGCATGCCGGATTGCCGAACTGGTCCGCACGCTTCCCATGCGCGTGTCACAGACGGTGCTGATCATCAACCAGGTCCGCGAGGAACCGGAAGAATGGCCGGAGGAAGCAATCCGGATTTTCGGAAAAGACAAGCTCATCTGCCTGCCCGCCGATCCTATGCTTGAGAAGTTCGATCTGGAGGGAAAACCGACGATGAAACTCCCCGATGAGGCGCATGTTGTCAGGGCAGCGGAAAAGGTATTCGATCGATTGTTCGCAACCCAAGCCAGTTAGAACACACAAGGAGGAAATCGATGTTCCCTGTTCGCCGCGCCCTCATAAGCGTAACTGACAAGGCAGGAGTGGTTGAATTCGCCAAAGGCCTGCAGGAGATGGGAGTGGAGCTGCTCTCGACCGGCGGAACGGCCAAGGTGCTTCGCGAAAACGGCGTCAAGATTACCGAAGTCTCGGATTATACCGGCTTTCCGGAAATGCTCGACGGCAGGGTAAAGACGCTGCACCCGAAGATTCACGGCGGGATTCTCGGAATCCGCGACAATGAAGCCCATGCCTCTACCATGAAGAAACACGGGATCGAGCCGATCGACATGGTGGTCGTGAACCTGTACGCCTTTGCCAAAACGGTTGCCCGCCCCGGCTGCACGCTGGAAGAGGCGATCGAAAACATCGATATCGGCGGACCGACCCTCATCCGCGCCGCGGCAAAAAACAATAAGTTCGTAGCAGTCGTTACCGATCCGGCCGATTACCCCGTAATTCTCAAGGAGATGCGGGAAAGCAAAGGCAATGTTTCCCGCAAAACGAGCCTCCGGCTTGCGTGCAAGGCATTCTGCACCACGCATTCCTACGACGGCAACATCTGCGAATACCTGACCGGGATCGTAGCTGCACAATAACCGGGATTAATCGAAAGTGAGAGCGCCCGAATGAAAGTACTCGTAGTAGGCACCGGCGGCAGGGACCATGCGATTGCATGGAAGTTCACCCAAAGCCCGCGTGTGAAACAGGTGTTCGTCGCCCATGGAAATGCCGGGATCGCCCAGACAGCAACGTGCGTCAACCTGCGCACGATCGAGGAGATGGCCGACTTTGCGGAAAAGGAAAAGATCGACCTCACGTTTGTCGGCCCGGAAAAACCGCTTTCTGCCGGCATCGTGGACCTGTTCGAATCGCGGGGGCTCCCCATAATAGGCCCGAACAAAAAGGCGAGCCGCCTCGAATCCAGCAAGTGCGACGCAAAAACCATTTTGCGGGGCCTCGGCATACCGGTGCCCGAATTCGAGAACTTTTCCGATCCGGACAAGGCGCGGGATTACATCCGCAGCGTGGGGTATCCGGTGGTGGTCAAGGCGGACGGCCTGGCCGCCGGGAAGGGCTCGCTGGTTTGCGACACGGTGCAGGATGCCGAGGAAGCCGTCCACTCCATCATGGAAGAAAAGGTCTTCGGTGAAGCCGGGGACCGGGTGGACGTGGAAAAACGGTTATACGGCCGGGAGCTTTCCTTTTTCTGCTTCACCGACGGCTACACCGTGGTGCCGATGGTGGCCGCGCAGGACTACAAGCGTGCGAAAGACAACGACGAAGGGAAGAACACGGGCGGAATGGGCTCCTATTCGCCCCACCCCTGGCTGACCGATTCCCTGGTCCGGACCATTATGACCCGGGTTGCGGAACCGCTCATCGCCGGCGTGCGCGAAAAATACGGCATCCTCTATCGCGGGATTCTCTATCTCGGCCTCATGCTCGTCGAAGAGGGGGCGGATATCACCCCCTACGTCCTGGAGATCAACATCCGGCTGGGAGATCCCGAAGCCCAGGTGATTCTCCCCCGCCTCACGACCGACCTGGTCGATGTGTGCGAGGCCATTCTCCAGGGCACGCTTCGCGATATGAAGCCGGAATGGGACCCGAATTACCGCTTGTGCCTCATAGCCACCAGCGGCCCGACCAAGGGCAAGAAAGGCTGGTACAAGGGCTATCCCGACCGGTACAAGATCGGCCTGCCGATCCAGGGCATCGAGGATATCGACCGGGGCTCACTGGTCTTCCATTCCGGGACCGAAAGGAACGCCTCCGGGCAGTTGGCAACGACCGGAGGCCGGGTGCTCTGCATCGTCAGTTCGGGGAAAACCCTGAGCGAGGCTCGGGAAACGGCTTTTTCCGAAATGCAGAAAGTGCATTTCGAAGGGATTTTCTACAGGAAGGACATCGGGCTGGAATAGCCGGCCACCCAGGCTCGACTACCCGGGTCCCCATTTCTTACATCATCGGAGTCGAAATTGAGCAGGGTCAAAGCTCTTGTCATGACGGGTTTCGGTCTCAACTGCGATCTCGAAACCGCCTATGCCCTGGAAGTCGCCGGGGCGGAAGCGGAACGGGTCCACATGAACAGCCTTATATCCCGGGAGAAGGAACTGAGCGCATACCGGATATTCGTGATCGGGGGAGGCTTTTCCTGGGGCGACGATCACGGGGCCGGCGTCATTATGGCGATGCGGCTCAAACACCGCCTCGAATCCGAAATCGCCGAATTCGTCGAAAAGGGCGGCATCGTGCTCGGGATATGCAATGGGTTCCAGGTGCTGGTAAACCTGGGTCTCCTACCCGGCTTCGAGACCGGCAAAATGAATCGCGAAGTGGCCTTGATCGCCAATGACTGCGGAAACTTCCGCGACCAGTGGGTCCACCTGGCAGCCAATACGGAGTCCCACTGCGTCCTCACGCGCGGTATGGGGAATATAGAATTGCCCGTCCGCCACGGGGAGGGGAAGTTCTTTGCCGAAGCCCCGGTGCTGGACCGCCTTATCCAGGGACAGCAGGTAATCTTGAGGTATGCCCGACCTGACGGACAGATCGCAAACGGGGAGTTCCCTCTCAACCCGAACGGTTCGGTCGGCGACATCGCGGGAATTTGCGATGTCACGGGCAGGGTCGCGGGACTGATGCCTCACCCCGAAGCGTTCAACCACTTCACCAATCACCCCGAATGGACGTGGCTGAAGGAAAAATACAAACGGGAAGGTCGGCCCATGCCGGAAGAAGGCGATGGAATCCGCATTTTCCGCAACGCCGTGGAATATTTTCAGTAAGAGACAGAGATGCCCCAACCTCCTTCCAAAATGCGCATCGCCGTCCTCGTATCGGGCGGCGGGACCAACCTGCAGGCGATGATCGACAAGTCCGCGGCAGGCGTTCTTCTTGCCGACATAGCCGTAGTGCTGAGCGACCGGCCGGACGCATACGGCCTGGCGAGGGCCGGGAAGGCGGGGATTCCGGCATACTGCGTCGACTACAAGTCCATGAAAGCCGAGGGCGCCCGTATCGATGCCGAGGGGAAGTTCCCGGTCGACCTGGAAGAACTGGACCGCAGGCAAAAGATCCTCAAAAATCCGGACGGAGCCGAGCGGCGCAGGCGCCTTGCCGGGCTGGTTCACGCAGAACGGGAGATGGCCCGGATCATCGACTCCTACCAGGTCGACTATGTGTGCCTCGCCGGCTTCATGCGCCTGGTGACTCCGTGGTTCATCGGCCACTACAATACAGGTGGGGCGCGCAGAATCCTGAACATCCACCCCGCCCTGCTCCCGTCCTTTCCCGGGCAGCACGGGTATGAAGACACTTTCGCCTATGGCTGCAAGTGGGGAGGAATCACCGTCCACTTCGTCGACGAAGGGGAAGACACGGGCCCTATCATCGCCCAGGCGGTCTATCCCATCCTGCCGGACGACGATACGGACAAGGTGCGCTCACGCGGCCTGCAACTCGAATACGAAGTCTACTCCCAGGTTATAAACTGGCTTTCCGGGGGGTTCGTCAATCTCGATGAATTCCCGGATGGCAGGACGCGCGTTTCCGTCACCGATCCGGCGTACCGCGAAACCCTCAAAAGCTGGATGCGCCTGGTCGACCCTGCCTAGCAGATTTATGACAAACTCTAAAATCATCGTGATCCTCGTTCCGGCGAAATCACGCGTTCCGCGTGAGGAATCCAGCGCTGTCCGATTCAGACTTTCAAGTCAGATAAGAGTGGTTTCAATCACTTCTGGCCCAGACGCCCGCCCCGGACCCGATCCGGGGTTCGTCGGGGTGACGGATTGGGGGCTTTTTCAACGGTCTGCTAGAGTTCATCTTATTCATCCATCTGAACGAATATTTTCCCGCCTCAAAATATCCGAAAGCTTATCCATTCCGTTTTACCCTTCTCCGAACTGACCGGGAGCTATCAACTTTAGGTATTGACACACCTTGACAATGCATATGCATATCTTAATTTAGGACCATATTCGAAGGGACAAATCAGATCGAAGACCTTTGTCCCACTATCCTAATAGGAACAATGTCAACTATACTGATTGCTTGTATCTCTTAAACATCCAGACCGCACGTACTCTTGATTCGAAACCTTATTCCGAGGTTTGCAGCTTCGATCAGACTATAGCAATGTCCCGGCCTAAACTGGATACCCATCCTCCACCTTCCCTTCGGGGTAGCAGGAGGCCGCCGCCCTGCAGCTTCCTGCATCCAGTACAGGCCACCACCCCACCTGGGCAGGCCTCGGTTCCTGCCCAGGACCGAACTCTCCCCAAACGCCAGTAAGCGTTTGATAGCATTAAATAAAAAGGATGTCTCTTGCATGAGGCATCCTTTTTTGTTTTATACTTCGACAATATCCTTTTGCGCCGGGATTCCCGGAGCACAATAAAAGCCCGTTCCCGGGCGCCGCGCGGCATCGAATATGACTCAATGCCCCCCGTGGCGCTCTTTTATCATGGCGGTCCTGTATGCGTGCAATGATCCTGGCAGCCGGGCTCGGAACCCGGTTGCATCCTCTTACCACCGTCCGGCCCAAGGCGCTGATTCCGCTGCGGGGGGTCCCGGTCCTGGATTTCTGGGTCGAAAGGCTGCACCGGTGCGGTTTTGAAGCGGCGCTCCTCAATGCCTTTCATCTTAAGGAGCGGGTGGCCGAAGCCGTTTCCGGACGAAAATGGCCGATCCCGGTCGAAGTCCACTGCGAACCGGTGCTCCTGGGGACGGGCGGCGGAATCCGAACCACCCTGCAGTCGTTCGACGGCGAACCATTCGCGGTGATAAACGGCGATATTATCTGCGACGCTCCGATCGATGCCCTGTACGAGCAGCACGTTCGCTCGGGCGCAAAGGTAAGCATGCTGCTCCATGACTGCCCGGAGTTCAATAACGTGGCGGTGTCCGGAGACGGCTCCGTGCTCGGATTCGGCAGCGAGGCAATGGAGATGGCGCGCGGTACGGACGTCCGCCTGCTCGCTTTTACGGGTATTCATTTCATCTGTCCATCGGCCCTCGCCGATACCCCTCCCGGCGCGCCGGCCGACATCATCGCCATGTACAGGAGGCTCATTGCCCGGGGGACCCCGGTTAAAGCGCTTTTTCACCCCGACATGTTCTGGCGGGAAATGGGGTCAATAAGCAGCTACATGAGCCTCACGGCCGAACTCGGCCGGCTTGGGCCGGGTTTTCTGCCTCCCCTGCATACGGGGCGGGAGGTCTGGATTCACCCGGAGGCCGACGTGGCGCCCCGCACCGTCATGAAGGGCATGGTGGCCGTCGGGCAGGGCGCGCATGTATGCGAGGGGGCGCATCTCGAAAACGTCATTGTCTGGGACAATGTTCGAATAGAACCCGGCAGTGTCCTGCAAGAATGCATCATAGCCGATGGAATGCGCATCGCGGGCAGGCATGCGGGCCAGGTGCTCGTACCGGGAAACGATAACGGCAATGGCTGAAAACGTACCCGGACTGCAGGTCCTTCTCGGGAAAGCACGGGAGCTTTCCGGCGCGGGCGGTTTGCCTTCGAACGCGGCGCCGCTTGCCGGCGACGGGTCGGACAGGAAATTCTACCGCGTAACCTCCGGAACATACTCGTTCGTCGGACTCATCTCCCCCCGCACAAGGGGCGAGGAAACGGATGAGAACGACTCATACCTGAGGATAGGCCGCCACCTTCACGCCCGGGGGCTTCCCACTCCCCGGCTCCTGTATGCCGATGCGCAACTCGGGCATTTTCTTCTGGAAGATGCCGGGGACATTCATCTCCAGAGGTTTGCTCGCAGGCAAAGACAGAATCTGGGAAATATCTACAGGCACGTACTCCTTCTGCTCGCGGCCGTTCACAGAAAAGCACCGGAAGGCTTCACCCCTGACTTTTGCTTCGATACGGCCGTCTACGATGCGTCTTTCCTCTACGAGAGGGAACTCGAATACTTCCGAAGGGCATTCCTCAACGGCTGCCTGGGATTGGACATTGGCCCGGATGCCTTGCGCTCCGATTTCGAGGCCCTTGCGGATGAGGCCGGCGTACGGGAACGCCGCCATGTATTCCATCGCGATTTCCAGAGCCGCAACATCATGGTTTCTCAAAAGAAGTTGTGGCTCATAGACTTCCAGGGAATGCGGTTCGGACCTCCCGCCTACGATCTTGCCTCACTTTTGGTAGACCCTTATGTTATGCTTCCCCGGAAACTCCAGGAAGAACTCGAAGGAATGTACTGGGCGGCCGCGGGAAGGTTTCTCGGGGTTTCCAGGCGGGAATTCCTGAGGAGCTACCGGGCGGTCAGATTGAGCCGAAACCTGCAGATACTCGGCGCCTTCGGTTTCCTGGGGCTGGTAAAAGGGAAACGACAGTTTCTGGCCTATATCCCATGGGCATGGGATCAACTGCGTGAATGGCTGCGAGGCCCCTGCCGCGGCCGCTATCCGGGCCTGGAAAGACTGGTTTCACGCATCGGGGCGGGAAGAATACCCGGAAAGAAAAACATTGAATTCGGGTGACATCCGCGTCCGTATCTGTTATATGGCACGTCTGCGCCAATGAAGGCCGAACGGAATCCGGCTGCTTTTGCTGCCGGTTTTGATTATTGAACAGGAGAGAGCAAATGGCTTCCAAGACTCAAAAGACCGAAAAAATCAGGCATAGGAAATCCGCTCCGAACAAAGTCAACCGGAAAACCGAGCAGAAGCGTCTCCGTGATTCCATGGAAGTCCTTTCGAAGCTGGAAAAAGAGAACAAGCAGTAGCCGACTCCCATCGATTCAACCATCTGCTCCGATGCCCGGATTGCTCTCATAGCCCCCCGGAGTGCGGGGGGAAAGTGCAATCGGGCTCCCGTCGCGTTCCTCATCCACGAGGCCACCACATGAGGGACAGGCTGCTCGGGTAATTCCCGTATGCCCGCCGGCCTCTCGATGCAGTGCTGTACCCTTTTCCAAAGATTTCCCAGCTATCCCCTTTCCTTTGCAAAAGACATCCCTCTCCTCTGCAGACTGTCCCCGGTATTGGTGCACAGAGCAGTTTCTGGTGCGGTAGTCGTGAATAGATACCCTTGACCGCCTGCCGATGCGCAAAGGACAATACTTCAGAGGGTTTTCACCAATCGAGTGATTATTTTAAAATTTACGATATGCACTCATGAAAAAAGGAGATCGACCGGATGAATGGGGCGGAAGTTCCACCCGGGGCAAATTCGGGAAAAGTGATTCGGATCGCGGCTATCGCTGACGTACACTGCAAGCGCAACTCCAAGCAGGTTCTCAAACCCGTTTTCGCACAGATAGCCGAGCAGGCGGATATCCTCCTTGTTTGCGGAGACCTGACCCATTTCGGTCTGCCGGAGGAGGTAAACGTTTTCCTGGAGGAGGCGGCCCCGGTTTTGGGGAAAATCCCGGTGCTTGCCGTCCTGGGAAATCACGATTTCGAATCCGGCAAGCAGGACCTGTTATGGAGAATGTTGACTAATGCGGGCATTATCATGCTCGACGGCAACGACTGGGAAATCCAGGGCATAGGTTTTACCGGCGTGAAGGGCTTTGGCGGCGGGTTCGGCGATCGTTCGCTCCAACCATGGGGCGAACCCGCTATCAAGAATTTCGTGAAGGAAGTGGTAGAAGAAGCGAATAAGCTCGAAACAGGGCTGGCCAAGCTCGATCCCGGCCCCCGGATCGTGCTGCTCCATTATTCGCCGATACGGGAGACGGTAGCGGGAGAACCGCCGGAAATATTCCCGTTCCTCGGATCGAGCCGCCTCGAAGAACCGCTCAACCGGTTCGCCGTTACCGCTGCCTTTCACGGCCATGCGCATAGAGGAAATTGCCAGGGCAAAACGAGTGCAGACGTGCCGGTGTATAACGTTGCGGCTGCCGTACTCAAGCAGCACTTCCCTGAAAAGCCTCCATTTCTCCTGCTGGAAATACCCCTGCGGTGACGGTCATCCGAACACCTGCTGCAATCCATGTTTGACGGAAGTGATGATGGAAATACATAGTTCGCGAACAGGCAACCAAACCTACGAAGAACGGTTTTGCGATCCGAAAAACAGTTTTTACAAGCTTTCGCTGGAGCTTCTGCACAAGTCCGGGATACCGTTCCTGGTGGGCGGAGCCTATGCCCTGCAGCATTATACCGGCATATACAGGGACACGAAGGATCTGGATATCTTCATCCACGCCGGGGACCACGAGCGCGTACTGGACATCTTTGCCGAAGCGGGCTTCGAAACCTCCCTCACCTTTACCCACTGGCTCGCGAAAGCGATCTGCAACGGTCACCTGGTTGATATTATTTTCAATTCCGGGAATGCAATAAGCGAGGTGGACGAACAGTGGTTTATTCATGCGCCGGAAGGAGAAATCTTCGGTGTGGAGGTGAGATTCATCCCTGCAGAGGAAATGATCTGGTCGAAGGGCTTCATCATGGAACGGGAGCGGTTTGACGGCGCGGACGTAAACCACATCCTGCTCGCCTGTGCCGAAAGCCTGGACTGGGAGCGTCTCCTGGCTCGTTTCGGCCCGCATTGGCGCGTCCTTTTCAGCCACATTGTCCTCTTTGGCTTCGTGTATCCTTCCGAGCGCGGGCGAATTCCCGAATGGGTTATGCGCGACCTTATGGACCGCATGGAAAAAGACTCGGATGCGCCTCCGGAAAAGCTATGCCGGGGCACGTTGATCTCCCGGTCACAGTACAGGGTCGACGTTACACAGGGGGGCTTCCTGGATGCGAGGCTCATACCGAACGGGAAGATGACGAAAAAGCAGGTCCGGAAATGGGACGCCGGAGCGGCCATAGACGGGGCGTTCAGAAGGAATCAGCCGGGCAGCGGGTAGCAGAGAAATCCTCAGTCCTCTCTTTCCATCCTCCTTTGGAATTCCCGGACAATTTCCCGGGCGATAAGCGGCGCATTTCCGCCCGATCGATTGTTGACGATGACGTTGACACCCGTGCCCTGTTCAATCCCCCGGCACATCAAATCCGCCGTGTGCGCAATCATCGAGGGCTGCAGCATGTCTTCGAGCAGCCTGTCGAAAGGGAAAGCGCGGGCATAGGCATCTTCGTAGCGGGTTCCGATCGGAGTCATGAGCCGAATGAGCGCCTGCCCGCCTGCACCGATGAACTTGTGTCCGGCCTTTGCGAACTGTCTTCTCAGGTTCGGAAGCCACGTCCAGTGAGACAGAACCTGGCCGACTCCGAAACTGCGTAAAACCTCCAGCACGGGCGGCGACAGGTAAGCCTCCGTGCGGAGTTCCACGTGATACCTGTCGTCTTCCGGAAGCGCCCCGAAAAAGGTCTCGAACTGCCCGGCCAGTACTTCCGCCGGAACGCGTTCATCCATCCTCTGGTATTCCTGCTCGAAAATGATACCCTTCAGGTTCGGACCGAGCAGCCTTGTTGCCGGCTCGTAGAACTGACGCGTGAAGGCTTCCGGGGCAAGATAGTCTTCATTGCGCACGTACTCCTTCCCCTGCCGCACCTTCCGGGCGAAGAACATCTGCGGCGCCTTCAGAAAGACCCGGTCTTCCGGGCCGAGATATCTCGAATATTCACCCAGGGTTTTCGCACAGGGCGTCGGCCCGCCTTTTTCTATCAGGGGAGCATAGAAGGTGAAATCGATTTCGAGGATGCGGAAATGCTGAAAGTACTCGCGCACGCAGTCCACAGGCAGGACTTCGTCCCGGAAGCTGTTTTTGCCCACGCGACTGGTTCGGCTGATCAGCCTTCCCCTGTAGAGTTCTTCGGAATAGATCTGCCCGAGCCATCCCCTGTACCGGTCGCTGGCCGTACCTATCGAAATCGCCGGGTGCAGTTCCCGAAAAAAGTATTTTTCAACATCCAATGCCTGGCCGTCCATCCTTCCACCTTCCCGAATATTCAATCCGGTTCATATAGAGGAAATTCAGCTGGAGAGGAAGAA
This sequence comes from Pseudomonadota bacterium, assembly GCA_023442755.1. Lineage (GTDB taxonomy): Bacteria > Desulfobacterota > Syntrophobacteria > Syntrophobacterales > Syntrophobacteraceae > SbD1. Next base: position 20,868 of record JAEZXS010000372.1, read on the forward strand.
TCTACCAGGACGGAAATGGTATTGCCATAGGCGATGCAATACGCACACCTCGCCCGGAGGGCGCGATGTGCGTATTGATGTTTTCAGGATGCCTGCCGGACTGCCTGGGGGCGCAGGGTGAGTATCTTCGGATTTAGCTGCAGCGTGCCGACTTTTACCAGGTAGTATATCATCTGGAGTGCGATTGCTTCCGGGTCGTGTTCCGCCGTCTTGACTACGATCTCCGGGTCGAGAGGCTCTTCGTAGGGAGCGTCGACGCCGGTGAATCCCTTCAACTCCCCCCGCCTGGCCTTGGCATACAGGTGCTTGGGATCTCGCGCCTCGCAAACGTCCACCGGGGTGTCTATGAATACCTCGGTGAAATCCAACCCCGACTGGGTGTGAATCTGCCGTGCAAAATCTCTTTCTTTCCTGTAGGGGGAGATGAAACTGGTGATCATGATAATCCCGGAATCGGCAAAGAGTTTGGCGACTTCGGCAACCCGCCGGATGTTTTCCTCGCGGTCATGGGCGGCAAAGCCAAGATCCTTGTTCAGCCCATGGCGGATGTTGTCGCCGTCGAGTACGTAGGCCATGAATCCGCGCCTGATCAGTTCGTGTTCCAATGCGAATGCTGTGGTGCTTTTGCCGGAGGAAGGCAGACCCGTCAGCCAGATCGTGCCTCCACGCTGGTTAAGAAGTGTTTCTCGTTGGGTGCGGGATACCTGTGTGAAATGCCAGACGACATTCGTGGCTTTGACTTCTACATCCATAGTTTGACTCCGGTCTTTATAGGTATGGAGACGAGAGGAGAGTGGCCCCCCGTTCGATCAGGAAACGGGGGACGATTTGGAGTCAAAAATAAGGAGGTATATTTATCGAGTCAACTACTCGACTGGCCCTTGAGTATAAGAATGAAATAAGGCTTCTGCGGATCGTCACAGGTAACGAGTATCGATTTCTGGACATTGCCGCTGCAGGTTTTCGGGTTCAGCTTCAATGTAATCGTTCCCTCTCCGCCGGGAGGGATTGCCTTGTCGAAATGGGCGACGGCGCTGCCTCAGCCGGGGACCACTTTTTTGATCGTCAGGACCGATTTGCCCGTATTTCTGACGCTGAACTGATGGACGAAGTCCCTTTCTTCCGTGATCTTTCCGAAATCGTAGCTCGTTTCCGGCACCTCGGCCACGGGAGGCTTCTCAGTGGCTTTTTCCGCCAGGACGGGCGCCTCTTTTTCAGCCAGCAGCGTCGGATCCAGGATACAAACCTGATGATTTTCCTGGCTCTTGGTTTCTATCGGTTCGGAGCGAAGATGGAGAAAAGTGAGGAACTTAGTGAAATAATTCGATGAAGAACTGCCGGTATGAGCGCAACCGGTGGAGAGATTGCAGGCGAGAAGACAAGCCACCCCCAAAACCACCCGTTTCATTTCTTTTTCTACTCCTTTTTGGCTTTTCCAGCCAAATATCCGCATCTATTCGCGCATACCTATGCCGAGAACTCGTTGACAAGTCAAGTGAATTTTAAGCTGCGCAGGATTATGTAAATAGATATTGAATCTAATTACACAAGATAGAGGTATCTATATTGAGCATCGGAAACATAGAGGAAGGTTTACCGGGGTAAAATCCGTTCAGGCAGGAAAGAATTATAATATCTGTCGTTTTCATCCGTTTTTTGCCCGGCCTACTCCACCGGGAGAACAACATGAAAGGTCACGCCCTTATCCGGATTATCGCTGACCTCCACCCGGCCTTTGTGCGCTTCGACGATCTTTCTGACAATGGGGAGGCCGAGTCCGGTCCCCTCTTTTTTCGTGGTAAAAAAGGGCGTGAAGATGTCTTTTTTTATCTCGGGGGCAATGCCCGGGCCGGAGTCCCTCACTGAAATCAGGATGCTCGCCCCCCTGCGGCGGCAGCCGACATGTACCGTCTCGTTTCGAGGAGAAGCCTGGATTGCGTTTGTCACCAGGTTTATGAGCACCTGCTTGATTCTCGCCCCATCGATCGTAACCGTCGGCAGGCCGGAGGACCCGCTCTGCAGCTCGACCCCATGATCTTCCGCCAGTCTCCTGGTTATCTTGAGACTCTCCAGGATGATCCTGCCCAGGTCCTCCTCTGTTTTTTCCAATTTCAGAGGCCTTGCAAAATCGAGCATGTCCTTCACCATCTTTTCCAGCCGCTCGGTTTCCTTGAGCACGATTCCCATCTTTTCCCGATCGGGATTGGCGGGCTCCATGTGGCTCTGCACCAGCTTTGTAAAACCGCCTATGGCGATCAACGGCGTCTTCATATCGTGGGCAACGCCGGACAGGGCCTTCCCGATACCGGCCAGGCTCTCCGCATCCCGCAACGCCTTTTCCGAGCGCCTCCGCTGCATCAGCTTCCACATGCCATCCATGAGCAGGGTCAATTGGCGCACATCCGACTGATCGTATCCCTCCTCCTTGTTTGCCACGATCGCCACGGCAATGATCCGTTCCCCATCGAATACCGGTATGCTCATGAAGCGCTCGAGCGGGACATGGCCGGAGGGAATTCCTCTTTTCCGGGGTTCGGGCAGCGAGTAGTCGTTCACGATGATCGGCCGTCGCTCTCTCACCGCATCCGCCCAGATGCCGCCCTGGTCGATCGGGTAATGCAGAGGCTTCTGCATTACCCGGCACTCCGGCAGCACTTCCGAGGACCAGGCATGGAGCAGAAGAGTCTTTTCGTCCTCGTCCAGGAAGCCCAGCGATCCTATCTTGCTTCTCGTCAATTTTACCTGCTGGTCGAGCACATAGCTGCCGATTTCGTCCTCCGAAGCCCAGGACATCTGGCTCAGCCTGAGCAGGGCTTCCAGGCGGATTTCATCGAGCCGCAGCGCTTCCGCCACCCTTTTCCGCTCGACGATCTCCGCCCTCAACGCCTCGTTGGACCTCGCCAGTTCGGCCGTGCGCTTCTGAACTCGGACCTCCAGTTCGTCATGGGCCTTTCGCAGCGCTTCCTCGAACTCTCTTCTGTCGGTGACGTCCAGGGCATATTCGATGATCTTGGACACCTCGCCCTGTTCGTCAAAGATCGGGTAGCCGTGTATTTCAAAATAGCGGGGCGAGCCGCTTTCATGATGGACGTGTTCGCAGATAAGAGGCTTCTTGGTTTTCTTTATCATATCGAGCGGGCAGAAATGTTCCTTTCCGCTGCAGGGGGCATCCCTGCCGTGCAGAAGGGCAAAGCATTTCGTTTTGGGGGGCAGGAGATTCGGTGAGGCGGCGGCATTTGCCATGATTATCGTATAGTCGTTGGCATCGAGAACGTAGAAGGGATGCGACAGGGATTCGAGCACGGTGTTCAGGAACCGGTTCTGCTGGAGCACCTGCTCCTCCGCGTGTTTTCGGGCGGTAATGTCTCGCGCCGTCCCGATCAGGCCTATGGGAATGCCATCCTTGTGCTGCAGGTTCGTTTTGAATTCGAGGAGCCTGAGTTCGCCGGACTTCGTCAGGATGCGAATCTCCGCCGACGAAAGGGCCTTGTCCCTCTTTATGCCCTCCACCCTGCCCTGCAGTAATTCCCGGTCATCGGGATGCACCAGCGGCAGAAGACTCCTTCCAACCCAGTCCTCCTCCCTCCACCCGGTTATCTTTTCGAAAGCCGGGTTCACCGAGGAAATGATCCCCTCAAGCGATATGGTGAATATGATGTCCTGCGAGCCCATAACCAGAGCCCGGTATTTTTCCTCGCTCTGCCTGAGCGCCTGCTCCGCCTTCTCCCTCTCCTCGATCTCAGTCCTGAGTTTCAGGTTCGATTCCTGGAGCTGCGAGGTCCTTTGCTGAACCAGTTCCTCCAGGTGGTCTTTGTATCTTCTGAGTTCCTTCTCGGCCTTCTTCCGCTCGATGGCGTACCTTATCGAACGCTCCAGGACCTCCGGGTTGATGTCCTGCTTGGACAGGTAATCGGAAACGCCTGCCTGCATGGCCTCGATGTCGATATCGCGCCCGCCTATGCCCGTCAGCAGTATAACAGGGACCTCGCATCCCCTTTTCGATGCCGCGGACAGGAATTCCAACCCCGTATGAACGCCAAGCATGTAGTCGAGCAGGTAGGCGTCGTACCGGATGCGACAGATGGCATCGAGCCCCGCCTCGAAGGTCTGAGCCCAGTCCAGGGAACAGTTCGCGAAAGGCGCCCTCGACAGGAGGTCTTTGACCAGTACATAATCGTCTTCGTCATCTTCGACGAGAAGGATGCGCAAGTTTCTGTTTTTGTCCATGGGAACGCCTCTTTGCTCCACCCGCAAAGCTTCTAGAAAGAATCTTCAAGAAAGATAGACATGTCGCGCCAAGCGGGCAATGCTTCGCTTCGTACCATCATGTTATTGTAATTATAAGGTAATATTCCATAGCGAACGCATCGCTCACCGGCATATATGCTCTTTTGTCATGGCGCCTGTTGTATTATTGTTGTGACTGGAACCGGCTTCTTTTGCTTTCTGCGCCGCCCAAACAGGATCAATCCCGAAAGCATCTCCAGGAAGGGGAAAATTATGGACCGTCAATTGCTGAAGGAACTCTCGGAAGCGCACGGCATACCGGGTTATGAAGCGGAAGTCCGCGCCTTGGTTCGCTGCCATCTCGAACCGCTGGGCGCCATCGAACACGATCGCGTCGGAAGCCTGGTCTGCCGCTCCGGCGAGGCCGGGCCGAAACTCATGCTGGCCGCTCACATGGATGAAATAGGATTCATGATCACCCATATCAGCGAGGACGGCTTCCTGCGTTTTTTGCCCCTCGGGGCATGGTACGATCAGGTGCTGCTGGGGCATAGGGTGCTGGTCAAGACCGCTCGCGGCGATTTGCCCGGTGTCATCGGCGCAAAACCTCCCCACGTGCTTTCTCAGGATGAGAGGAAAAAGCTGGTCGCGAAGGAAGAGATGTATATCGACATCGGAGCCGGTTCCAGGGCGCAGGTGGAAAACGCCGGCGTACGGTTGGGCGACCCGGTCGTACCCGACTCGGACTTCTGCTCGGTGCTCGATGGATCGGTTCATATGGGAAAGGCATTCGACGACCGTGTCGGCGTTTGCCTCATGATCGAGATCATGCGGCATTTCGCACAGGCCCCCCATCCCAATACACTCTACGCGGCCGGCACCGTTATGGAAGAAGTCGGCCTGCGCGGCGCAAAGACCTGTGCCGAGCTGGTAAATCCCGACCTGGCAATTGTCCTGGAAACGGATATCTGCGGCGATGTGCCCGGCATCAAGCCGGAACAGTCCAGCATAAAGCTTGGCGGAGGCCCGGCGCTCGTCCTGTTGGAAGCAAGGATGATTCCCAATCTCAAGTTCCGGGATATGGTGATCGAAACCGCGCGCGAACTGGACATTCCGCTGCAGTTTTCGGCATGGCTGGTGGGTTCGACCGACGGGGGGCAGATCCATCTTCACGGCACCGGCGTTCCAACGGTGGTGCTCGGGGTCCCCACCCGGCATATACACAGCCATAACAGTCTCATCAGCGGGGACGATTACGAAAGGACCCTGCGGCTTGTCATCGGCCTGGTGGAAAGGCTCGATGCGCACATGGCGGCGGGATTTTTGTAGGCAGGAGGCCCTGGCTGGGGTGCCCTGAGAGCACCGTTGCCGAAACAAGTGCTCTCGCCATCAATATTCGATCCGGCTTTCGCCCATAGGCGTCAACTCAACACCTCGTGCGAATATCCGTTCCTTTATGGATCAAATCAAATCAACCGCAGAAGCGCTGAGAACGCGGAGGAAAAACGAAAAGTACAATTCAGCGATTCGCAATGATATCTCCATTTAGCTTACTCTGCGGTCTCTGCCTTTTCCGCTGTGCAGAGACTGAGGCCGCAGAGAGATGGAGGGACACGCAGAGCATTTATGCCCAATTTTGGAAACTTCATGCGTGTTTCTCGGCGTCCTCTGCGTCTCTGCGGTGAGATCTTTTTGTCTTATCCAGACCAATTCTCAACAGTTGCCGGATTGACTGCCCCGGCTTTCGCCGGGGCGACGAGCAGGTTCGAAATATCGAGCCGCTTAGGGAATGTGGCTAAAATCGAAAATGGAAGGAAAGGCCTGGAGCCGGAGCATACGGATACGGGTAGTATGAGTATGGTCCGTAATAGGAATAGTACGGCCTGTAGGCGTAATATCCCGGATACCAGCCGCCCCCGATGAAACCGCGATGATAGCCGCCATGATGGCGATATCCATGGTGGCGAGTCCACGTGTATCCTGGCGATGCAAGCATCAGGACTGCAAATATCGCCATGACCACTGTGAAAGCTTTTAACAGACGTTTCATGGCTTTTCTCCTCTGTTAGCCCGTACCGACAGCCCGGGCATGAAATATCAAAGGCCTTGCCCCACCGAGGCAGCCATACTGCACCCTCTTTAGCTTATAAGACGTAGGGAAGGCAGATTTAGTCTACAATATAAAAATATAACTTTTATTTAGTTACAGGGAAGTCACGGATAATTATTGGCTTTTCCGGGGCCGGATTAATGGTGATCGCAACCGGATGCAGATTTCGCGACGGCCGGTCAGTCCACCCAGCGGACGAGGATGTTTCGACGCATCAGATCCTCGCCCAGCAACCCGGAAGGCAGGAGCTGCTCGCGGACATTCTGGTTGATGTCCATCGCATACCCGCCTATCTGCAGGCGCACATCCCCCCGCACGCTCAGCAGATACCCCCGGTGATCGTGTACCTCAACGATTCCGGCATTGTTGTAAAACCGTGCGGCGAGAACGGCATGCGGCCCGAGGCAGGCAGTGACGATTTTGGGGTCCTTGATGCGTCTCAGGCCCTTCAGGCTGGAGTAGAGTTCGTCCATTTCTTTCCGGAGCGCAATGTCCTCTGTGTTGGAATCCGCTTTCTCCAGAACGAGCAATAGACTTTTCAGTTGCTCTTTTAAGCCCTTGTATTCGATCATTAGCTTCGCCTTCCGTTAAAAGACAGCAAAAATGGAACTGGGAGGTGCCGCGAACCGAGCAGGAGAAAGGAATTCTTACGAGTGCGAACATGGTAGGCCAATCAGCCGATTCTGTAAAGGTCCAGTTCGATATATCGGCCAAACGCCGGTCCATTAAGATTTGTATCGACAGTTGGAAAAGGAGGCGCCCCAATGAAGCCTGTTAACCCGTTTCACCGGCAAACTCTGGCCGCCCTGGCCGGCATACTCCTGTTCTTCGGCCTGCCCCAGAACGCCCGGGCCGATGCTCTGCAGGTCAAAACCCAGGTTCCCGGCTATTACCGGATCATGCTTGGAGGGTTCGAGATCACGGCGATTCACGACGGAAATGTCGGTGTGGACATGAAACTGCTGCGAAACATCCCGGAGCCGGATATCCGCAGCCTGCTCGCCCGGATGTTCGTAACGCCTCCCCAGATGCCGACCTCGGTCAACGAGTTTCTCATCAATACCGGTACGAAACTGGTGCTCGTCGACACGGGCGGGGGCAATCGCCTCGGCCCCACGCTCGGGAACATGCTGCAAAATATACGGACTTCCGGCTACGATCCAGACCGGATCGACGCCGTGCTGATATCTCACATGCACGGCGACCACATGGCTGGATTGCTGAACCCGGAAGGCGGCCCCGCTTTCCCGAAGGCGACCGTCTATGTCTCCAAGCCGGAAAACGATTTCTGGCTCTCCGGGGGCCGGGCGGAAAAAGCATCCGACGCCCAGCAGCAGTTCGTGAAGCTGGCGCGCGATGCTGCTGCACCCTATATCGCGGCCGGCAAATGGCAGACCTTTGAAAACGGCTCCGAACTGTTTCCGGGCATCAAAGCGACCGTCGTACCCGGGCACACTCCCGGACACGCGGTTTTCGAAGTCGCATCCGGCGGCCGATCGCTCGTGATAATCGGAGATTCCATTCACAGCATAGCAGTCCAGTTCGCGCGCCCGGATGTTGCCATCGATTTCGACATCGATCCTGAAAGGGCGGTCGCCGTACGGCAGGCCCTGTTCAAAAATCTCGCAGAAGGGAAAACGCTCATTGCGGCAAGCCATCTGCCTTTTCCGGGCATCGGCCGCTTACGTGCCGAGGGAACCGGCGCGTTCACCTGGGTTCCTGTCGAGTTTTCCCCCCTGCAGGACTGAGCGCGTGGAGGGCGGGCATTTTGGCGGAGAGGCTTTCAGCCTCGCAGATGATGACAAACTCTAAAATCATCGTGATCGTCATTCCGGCGAAGGCCGGAATCCAGTGTTTTCAAGCACTTCTGGACCCCAGTGCCTGCCCCGGACCTGATCCGGGGTTCGTCGGGGTGACGGAATGAGGGCTTTTTCAACAGTCTGAGAGGCTTTCAGCCTCGAAACGTCCCACAAATACCTAAACAAGAGCGGCGCGTCCGTATTCGGGAGGCCGCTCTTGTTAGCGTCTGCAATGCCTGAAAAGAGGTCAGGTCACCGGGGGTTTTCTTCCGGTAAGCAGGGCGACCAGGAAAAACACGAGAAAGAGGACGAAAAGCACCTGGGCAATCCAGGCGGCAGTCCCCGCTATACCGCCAAATCCAAAAATCCCTGCTATGATCGCAACCACAAGAAACAGTAGTGCCCACGAAAGTACCATTGAATCTTCTCCTTATGGACCAGGCTGCCAATCAGCGCGTGTTCCGGTAGTTATTGATCCTCATGAGGCCCTCGGCGTTCTCCGATAGGAATGCCGGCGCAAGCTATGGATTTCCAATAACTTACAACCCCACTGCTTTACTGAAAAGTAAGGCTTAGCGGATTTGTGTCAATTAATCTGAATAACTATAAATATGCCTGGCTGGAGAGGTTCACTTCCGCTTCGAGCCGTAGTAGAGCGAATACAACTCCTTCTCGTCCACTCCGAGCATCGAAAGCAGCATGATTGTGTGGTTCTGGATCGAGGCTCTCAGAATGCCTTTGCGCAGGTAGCGCTCGGGCGAGGTGTAAACCGGGGAGGAAAGAACGGCCAATCTTCCCGATTTTCTGCACTCCCTTACCAATCCGACGTCTTCCATCAGGTATTCTTGCCGAAAGCCCCCGGCTTTCTCGAAAACGGCGCGGCGGCAAAACAGCCCCTGGTCGCCGTAGGGCAGCCTGAAAACGGCGGTTCTCAGGTTTGCCCAGGCCGCTATGGAATCGAGCTTTCGGTCCGACGGAGAAAACGCAAGCCGAAAGCAACCGATGGCGACGTCTTCCCGCTGACAGGTCCTGCGGATGAGGTAGGGAAAGTCGGCGGGAGGACACGTATCGTCGTGCAGGAAAAACAGTATGTCACCGGAAGCAAGCGCAGCCCCTGCGTTCTGCTGGATTCCCCTTCCCTTCGGCGCGCCGGCGTGCAGGGTAGAAGCCGAGAGATGCCGCACGGTCACCGGGGCGCCCGCTTGGACAAGGATGATCTCGTCGCCGGGCCATATCCGGTCTTCGAGGCGGGTGAGAAGGGATTTCAATCGTTCCGGAGCGCTCAGGGTGGGGATGATGATGGAGAGCTTCGAGTGGAACAGGTATTCCCGGTCGAGCGCTGCGGCATCTTCAGGGCGGTCGACGTCATTTCTGATTTTGACCGTGCGGACGCGAAAACCGGCGCCGGTTACCTCGCGGACCGTCCTGGAATAGACATCGCCGGTTCCCCACTGCTCGAACCGGAGTCCGGCGAAACAGGGTTCCCGCAGGCCGATCAGGAAGAATCCGCCGTCCCGGGCCGGACCGAGAACGACGGTCTTTTCGCCAGCCAGCCGGAATCCCTCTTCCAGGTCTTCGGCCTCGATGTCCGCGATGTCGCTTCCAATGAGAACCGCACGCCCCGCGCCTTCGCTGAAAGCCGTGCGCAGGGCGTTTTCCATGCGCTCGCCGAGGTGTTCTCCTTCCTGGCAGCGGATCTCCCAGGGCCCGGAGAACTTCGCGGCCACCAGATCGGGCGGGTCCTCAGGGGTATGCAGAAGGACGACTCGCGCCTGCGGGTTCCTGCGCTTGAAATCGGCGGCGACCCCGAGAGTTCGCCGCAACAGTTTCTCATAGACCAGGGCGGCGTTTTCAGGGCCGATATGCCGGGCAAGGCGCGTCTTTACCTTTCCCGGTTCGGGAAAGCGCACGAATACGAGAAGAAGCCGGGGGGCTGTTTTCATAAGGGAAGCCGGCGTACGTATTTACTGGACGATGACGATGCCGGCTAGAGTCCCTTTCGGCACATCTTCGGGCTTCGCGCCGCTGCCGATGGGATAGATGTCCCAGCCGGCCTCGGCGACCATCCTGTATACATCGATACCCACCGCCTCCATGGATGGCCTGGAAAGAAGCGAGAACCTGCATTTGTCGCCCTTCATGGCCTGGCAGTCCTTTTGCTGGCCGCAGAACGTGTGGCGGCACGAACCGGCAGCGAAGCCGAAAGCAAGGTAATGGCCGTCGTAGAATGCCATGGATTCGATATCGGAGACCATCTTGTACAGGTGCTGATAGGCGGCAACCCTTTCCTTGATCGTCGCCTTGTCCCTCACGATAACTTCGGCCGGCACGTCTTTGATGAAAAAAACCGCCCAACTGTATTTTTTGAGAATCTCGCGCAACTCCGCAGGCTTGAGGGTGTTGGGAGGACATTGCGCGCCGGCGCCGTAGCCAAAGCACCGCGGAATCTGGCATTTGAGCGGAATACGCTCATCCACGGGGATGTCTTCGACACGCACGACTTTAGCCCTGGTGGCACCAAGATCGAGCGCCTTTTCCGTGTACTTGGCAAGATTGCGTTCCAGCATCGCCTCGTTCATGTCCGGAGTAATCCTCTTTATGGTGGTCATGTGTCCCCCTTTCACGGGCCGGTGGTAAGTTGAAGGGCAGTTTGGGGCTAATATAGCATGCGCGAACTCCCCGAAGAAAGTAGGTCCGCGGGGAATTCCGACACGGACGGAAAGACCTGGTGGAGATTTATTTCAATTCATTGTAATATACGTAGCGGTGGCGCATAATTCCTGCTCCAGTTAGCATACGACTATAGACGAGTTCTCGTGTTCCTGGATCCGATGGGGACACAGGTGCCTTTTTTCCAGGCTCACATGAGTAGCGCCTCTCCTTCAATTCAGCCGTGTTGCCGCCTGCGGCTTCCTCAACCCGGCTCCCATATTTCTTCGCTTATCGAAGCGGTCCAGTGCGGAATTTCCGCCCTGGTCAGGCTCACCCGTGAGTTGGTGCTATGAACTACAGGTTGACCGAACTGATTGACGTAGAGGAAACGCAAAGGCTTCTTCAGAGATTTTTCGAAGCCGGCGAAATCCCTGCCGCTATAATCGATTTGAAGGGCCAGGTCCTGGTCAGCTCCCGCTGGCGCAGAGTCTGCACCGATTTCCACAGGGCAAACCCGCAGACATGCAAAAGGTGCATAGAAAGCGACACGATACTCTCCAACGAACTGCTGGAGGGAAAGCTCTTCTCGCTCTATCGCTGCCCGAACGGCCTTACCGATGCGGCCTCCCCGATTATCATCGAGGGACAACATCTTGCGAATGCGTTTATCGGACAGTTCTTTACGGAAAAGCCCGATTGGGACTTTTTCCGGCGTCAGGCCGGGGAGTTCGATTTCGACGAGGAGGAATACCTCGAAGCACTGGCGGAGGTGCCCATAGTACAGGAAGCGACCCTTCCGTCCACTCTTGCATTCCTGACCTCATTCGCCGAATTGGTCGCGAGCCTGGGACTCCGGCAGATAAGGCAGCTGGAAACCGAGGAACGGCTGCGCGTCACGCTTTCCAGCATAGGCGACGCGGTTATCACCACCGATATGAATGGGCGGGTCACGTTTCTCAACCCGGCAGCGGAAATGCTTACCGGCTGGAAGCGACAAGATGCCGCCGGGCTGCCGGTCCGGAAAGTGTTCCACATCATCAATGAGTTGACAGGGGAACGGGCCGCCGACATTGTTGCGCGCGTTTTGCGCGAGGAAACGGTAACGGCCCTGGCCAACCATACGGCCCTCATCACCCGCAGGGGTAATGAAATCCCGATCGAAGACAGCGCCGCCCCAATCAAGGACGGTGCCGGAAACGTCTCCGGCGTGGTCCTGGTTTTCCACGACGTAACGGAAAAACGGCGCGGGCAGGACGCTCTCAGGCGCCAGGCGGAACTGCTGCGGCACTCCTTCGACGCCGTTATCCTTTGGCAGCCGGATGGCGGCATCGAGAGCTGGAACCGCGGAGCAGAGGAACTGTACGGCTACAGGGAAGACGAGGTGCTTGGCCGTGCGACGCACGATCTTCTTAAAACGGTTTTCCCCGTTCCATGGTTCTCGATCGCCGCTATGCTGCGGGAGAGCGGGAGATGGGAAGGCGAGCTTCGTCATACTACCCGCGACGGTCGCAAACTCGTTGTTTCCACTCGGCTCGTACGCATAGTTGCCGAGGACGGATGGGAATCCGTACTGGAAACAAACCGCGACATAACGGCGCAAAAGGCCATCGAGGAGGAAAGAGAACTCCTCATAGATGAGTTGAGGGCCTCGAAGGAGCACGTCGAGTTTCAGGCCGCCGAACTGGAGGCCGGAACGGAGCAGCTCCGTGCGGCACGCGATGAGTTGGAAGTTCGGGTGCAGGAGCGGACGGCCGAACTGGTCGAAGCAAATAAAAGGCTCCAGGAGCAGGCCGCTCTTATCGACATGGCGCATGACGCCATTATCGTCCGCGATCTGTCGGATAACATCCTGTACTGGAACAAGGGGGCCGAAATTCTCTACCGGCATTCCCGGCAACAAGCCCTTGGGAAGAATATTCAGGACCTTCTGAAAACCCGGTTCCCTGAGTCCAAACAGGTGACGGATGATTGCCTGGCTATGGTGGGCGCCTGGGAAGGCGAACTGGAGCAAACGACGGGGGAAGGCAGACTCATTACGGTTGAGAGCCGGCGGGCACTGCTGCGGGATGCCGAATCAATTCCGATCGCGATTCTCCAGATAGACCGAGACATCACTGAAAGCAAGCAACTGGAAACGGAGGTGCGCAGGCGCAGGGACGAACTGGTGCACCTCGATCGCGTGGCGACAATGGCCGAACTCGCCTCTTCCCTGGCGCACGAACTGGGACAGCCGCTCGCGGGCATCCTGAGCAACGCCCATGCGGCTCACAGGTTCCTGGACAGGCGCGAACCCGATCTCGAAGAGATCGGAGCGGCACTCGCCGATATTGTCGATGACGCGCAGAGAGCGGGCAACGTGATCCAGAAGCTGCGCTCGATGCTCAAAAAGCAGGCTGACGAAGCTGCGGAACTCGACATCAATACGGTGGTGGCCGAAACGCTGAAGCTGGTATCAAGCGATGCCATAAGGAAGAAAGTGTCGGTGCAAACCGATCTGGCGCCCGGCCTGCCGCTCATCGTCGCCGACAGGGTCCAGCTTCAGCAGGTGGTCATAAACCTCATCCTGAACGGTTTCGACGCCCTGGCCGAGGTCGAACCGAACGGGCGCAGGATCGTTATCCGAACGGAACTGGAAAGCCCGGGATTTGTTGGCGTGAGTGTGAGCGACACCGGCCCGGCCGTTGAGGAAGAAGTGATCGGCCGCATCTTCGAGTCGTTTTTTACCACCAAGCCGGAAGGCCTCGGCATGGGGCTCTCCATCAGCCGGACCATCATAGAATCGCATGGCGGGCGTATATGGGCCGAGCGAAACGGCGTTCACGGCATGACCTTCCGCTTCTCCCTTCCGGCCGTTTGAACCGGGTTTGCAGCCTAATGCCGCAAAGAAGAACCAACCATAAATCTTCGAGATCAGCTCCGGCAATCTGAACACCTCTCCCACACCATCCTGGAAATTGCTTGGGGTAAGACAAAAAGCTTTCACCGCAGAGACGGTAGAGGACGCCGAGAAGCACGCATGAAGCTGTCCAAAATTGGACATGAATGCTCTGCGTGCTCCCTGCAGCTCTGCGGACTTAGTGTCTGCACAGCGAGAGAAAGCAGAGGCCGCAGAGTAAGGTAAATGGAGATATCATTGTGAACCGCTAAATCCATACTTTTCTTTTATCCTCCGCGTTCTCTGCGCCTCTGCGGTTGATTTGATCCATGGGGGAACGGAGATTAGCACGAAGTGTTAAGTTGACGCCCATGCGCCTCGGGAGGCTGGAAGCCTCTCCCACAACGGACATGGTTTTCCGGCTGGACTTGGATGAAGGTGATCATGCATGGCGAACCAAACCGCACAGATAAAGACTCTCCTGTTATACTCATTTAATTGTTTTCACATCTTAAAATATTTTCCGCCATTGATTACCCACCCCGCAGGCAATATTTTATCCGGTGAATTGATCGAGAATTAATCTTAACGCCCGGTTATAATTAAGTAGGCGGGAAGAAAGGAGAAATACCATGCGTAACCTGGCAATCGGAGTATTTGACAGCTATCCGCAGGCCGAGGTTGTCCGCAGCAAACTAATGATCGAAGATCTGAGGACCCCCCTTGGCCTCGACGACTCCATCGTCATCGAAAAGACCGCCGACGGCAAAATCAAAATACACCACCTTACCCATCAGACGCTCAACGGCGCATTTCTGGGCGCATTCGTCGGTGCGGTCCTGGGGCTCATCCTGCTCAACCCCGTCTTCATGCTGGCGGGCCTTTTCGTCGGATTCTTCACCGGACTGATTTTCGGAAGTTCCGCCCACATCGGCGTTGATCCGGACCTGGCTATGAGCGAGGCCGAGAGCCTGGCGCCGGGGTCCTCAGCCGTGTGCGTCCTGGTAAGGGAGAATGCGGAAAGGGTTCTGGAAGAGTTCGGGGAAATGGGAGCCAACCTGCTCGAAACCAGGCTGTGTACGCAGACTGGAGACATTCGCGAGTGTGCCGTCGTAAGGCGGCTCGCGCTGTCCAGTATGCATTGATTGCACGCGCATTTGCGCTTCGTTCCGCCTCCGGCGCCGGATCGGCTCCCCGGGATTTCCCACCCGCGCCGGTAGATTCCCGTCTTTTCCGTCTTCATGGGAAGCGCAGCACACCATCTTTCCCTATTCGACTCCTGCGCTTCCCTCCTACACCAATCCCCCATATTCCGCATTGACATCATTGGCATTTTCGCCGTTCAACCGACCAAACCAATGTGGATTGTAGGAAAAAGACTACATCCGCACGACCCGGAAATCCTATAAAAAAATCAGTCCGGCACTGACATATTCTACCCTCGCGATGTCTTATTCTTACAACAATAGAAGAACCGTTAGCAAAAAGTATAGAAAACAGTGTCGTTTTAATTCTTACGGATGAAAGGGGGACTATTAGACAGGATTGAACCTGGCGATGCAAATATTTGCGCAGGTGGTTTCAGGTATTGGAAACAACGGGCCAAATAGCCGCCCGGCCGGACTTTCAGACTCACTCACTCCGGCAAAGATCAAAAAGGGATGATGTATAAGGCCGTGCAGGTATCGGACCGGTGCGGTCAGAGGAGGAAAAAAACATGCGGCACCTGATAATCGGAATCTTCGAAAGTCACAACCACGCTGAAAAGGCCCGCAAACAAGTTCTTGCTTTGGGAAACGGGCCGTTGGAGGCTGTAGACGATGTAATCGTTCTGGAAAAGACCCTGGGAGGCAAGAACAAATTCCATCATCTCACGCACCAGGCGCTCGCGGGCGCCCTGTTCGGGACAATTATAGGCGCGATAGTCGGCCTGATCCTTATAATTCCCGTGCTGCTCGTCGGGGGCATGATAATCGGTGGCATAGTCGGGCTTATCTCCGGGGTCTCCACCCGCATCGGGATAGATCCGGACTTCGTGGAACAGGAACTGAAAGACATGCGCCCCGGCCAGTCCGCTCTGTGCGTCCAGGTCCGGGCAAACCCGGAAAGGGTTACGGAACTGCTTACCGGACTGGATTTGGACCTGTGCCAGACGAGGTTATATAACCAGATGAAAGAATTGCTGGAATGCAGGGCCGCAGCCAAAAAGGCGTGTGCCGAAAAGGGAGGATTTTCCCGCCATTCGCAACTGGCGGCGGAGATGCAATCCTGATAGCGAAGTAACATCCAGTGGGATGCGGGTCGGCGAGGAGAGATCATCCTCACCCGCCCCGCGCGGATGACTACCCGGAAACGCGCTGCCGGCCGGCGGCGGCTTCCGCCCCCCCTTCAGCTTTCACCCCGGCCGCATAATCCACCAGCATCCGGAACTGATCGGGAAGGGCGTGCGCGTCCACCCCGGCCGGAGCCTTGAAAAAGGATGCGAGATGGGGCATGAGGCCCGCCTCCCCTCTCCTTGCCGCAAGTTCGGCCAACCGTACCAAATCCAGCACCAGCGGGGCGGCAAGTATCGAATCATAGCCCTGCCAGATGAACTGCACCGACATCTTCGCCCCGAGAAAACCCCGAAAATGGATGAAGTCCCAAGCCGTCTTCTGATCGTCCAGTGAAGGGACGTAGTCGATATTGACCCCGGTATGCGGGGCATACCCAAGGATTTTCGAAACCACCCGGTCCTTGGTCATGATCTTCGATGCCTTGTTTCCGGGATTTTCAAGCACCTGCCCGTCCATGTTTCCCAGGATATTGAAGCCCCGCCAGCTCATGACTTCCAGGTTCCGGGAAGCGAACATGGGCGCGAGGGCGGACTTTACGAGCGTCTCGCCCGTTTTTCCGTCATTTCCCATGACGGGCACGCCCTTTTCCTGCGCAAGCCGGACGATTGCCGGGATGAGAGCCCCGTTCGAAGGGGTGAAGTTTATATACGGGCAGCCTTCCAGGACGGAAGCATATGCGTATATCGTGCTCGCCCGGACGCAGTCCTTATCGTCCCGTTCGATGCTTTCCCGGAAAAGAACCGGGTCGGCATGGCAGGCGCGCATATCGATCGGAGGCTCCGTGGATGCGAGATTTACGACGATCACTCGATCCAGGCCGTATTCCTGCCTGAACCGGCGGAGTCTTCCACGCACTTCGTCGATTTCCGCCGCAATCGATCCGGCGCCCCGGCCGGGATGGCAGGCAAGCCCCTGGATGGCTTCCCCGCAGTTCCGGCAGGAACCGATATCGATGCGCCTCAGGTATTCCTTTACATCCTCTTCTATCTCGAGAACCAGGCGGGGATGCACGGGAGCAAGTTTTTCGAAGATATCCCGCTGGTTGGCTTCCGGGTCCCGGATGTCGCACCCGCCGAACACGAAATCTTCGACACCGGCCAGTTCGATCCCGTCGAAGATGTCAATCGCGGTAACCATTCCGGTTGGAGGGATAAGTCTCTTTCGGAGGGCGGATACGCCGGCGACGACAGTAGTGGATATGGAACCCAGGGCGCCCAGGAGGTATACTCCCGTTTTCCTATTTTTCATCATGAATACCCGCTTGTTCGATCCAAGTCACTGAAGACCAGTCCGTCGCATAGATGCAGAGGACACAGAGATGAACAGGATTAAAGAAAAACCCTCACAGGTGTCAAGGGATTTCACCGGATCATGGCGATCCGCGCCCCCGGGCTTGCACCAACTTAAAACCACGAAATGCAAAAAGCAACCGAACGAGAGGGCCGGAACAGTACCATTCCGGCACCGGATACTGGATTTGAGCGATTCTCTCGATAATGACATCTGGCTATAAGTACGCCAAAAACTTAACTTCATACCTGTAACTGTTTGGGTTTGGGGGAAAAGGAGTATTCACAGGAGGGTGCGAATGTTCAAAAACATACTTGTCCCGGTCGATCTCACGGAAAGGTGCCGCAAAGCAATGGAAATAGCAGTCGGAATGGCCATGAAGGATGAAGGAAGGGTCACGCTGCTGCACATAATCGAGACGATCGAAGACGCGGATTCCGAAGATTTCCGAAAATTCTACAAACAGTTGGGAAACCGTGCCGGAAAGCTGATGAGCAAACTCGTCGCCGAGTACCGGCGGCAAGAACTCGTAGTGGAGCAACAGGTGCTCTACGGCCGGAGAGTGCACGAGATCCTCAACTTTGCGGAACAAAACGCGGTCGATTTGATTATAATGAGTTCGCACAAACTGGATATGGAAAACGCCGGCGAAGGTTGGGGGACGATCAGCTACAAGGTCGGGGTGCTCTCCCATTGCCCGGTAATGCTTGTAAAGTGAGCAAAGTGGCCAGTGACAAGACGCATAATGCACCTGGATATGGACGCCTTCTTCGCGGCCGTGGAACAGGCCGATAACCCCGAGTACCGCGGAAAACCCGTCATGGTGGGCGGAGCGGAACGGGGGGTGGTGTCGGCGGCATCCTACGAAGCCAGGCGCTACGGCGTTCATTCGGCCATGCCCGTATTTCAGGCCAAAAAGCTGTGCCCTCACGGAATTTACCTGCCCGTCAGGATGAGCCGCTACAAGGAAGTCTCGCGCAAGGTGATGGAAATCCTTTCCGGAATTTCCCCGCTCATCGAACAGCTCTCCATCGACGAAGCCTTCGCGGACATCACGGGAACGGAGGAACTCTTCGGCACTCCCAGCGAACTGGCCCGAAAAGTCAAAGCCGAGGTGAAAGAACAGACCTCCCTTACCTGCTCCGTCGGGATCGCTCCGAACAAGTTTCTCGCCAAGATCGCATCCGATTTCCATAAACCGGACGGCCTTACCATCATCGAGGACGCGGACGTAGAGGACTTCCTCCGCGCACTGCCGGCGAGAAAGATACCGGGAGTCGGCAAAAGGACAGCCGAAGAACTGCGAAACCTCGGCGTCGTATACACAACCGACATCCTCAAGCTTCCCCTCCCGTTCTGGAACAAGAAATTCGGCAAATGGGGCGCGCGCCTCTATGAAAAAGCCCGGGGAATAGATAACTCGCCCGTCGAACCCGGTTCGGACCCCAAGTCCATCAGCGCGGAAGAAACCTTCGGACACGACGTGGACGACACCGTCGAACTGGAAAAGATGCTCATGGTGCAGGCCGAGGAAGTCGGGCGGGACCTGCGCAGGCACAATCTCCAGGGCAGGACGGTCACCCTGAAGATAAAATTCACCGACTTCAGGACGATCACCAGGAGCAAGACTCTGCCCGATGCCGTCGATTCCACGCAGGTCCTGTTCGACACCTGCCGGCAACTCCTGAAAGACCTCAGGCTCGCCCAGAAGGTCCGGCTCATAGGACTCGGCATATCCAACTTCACACCCGGTTTCCGGCAGATGACCCTGGCGCCCGCACCCACCCCCGCCGACCGGAAGCAGAAACAGCTCGACAAGGCATTGGACAGCATACAGGACCGGTTCGGCCGCAGCGCCATCCAGCGGGGCCGCATCTTCGAACCGGATTAGAAACGAAACTATATTCCACCGCGGAGACGGTAGAGTAGAGAGGGAAACACAAGATGGTTAGGCCACATGCTTCCATAGTATCCTCCCTTTCGGGCGGCGTGGCAAAGAGCATGCAGGCCGTACAGCCTATGTCACCCTCCCCCTCGTGGGA
>JAEZXS010000344.1 GCA_023442755.1 Pseudomonadota bacterium
CCTGCACACCGCCCCGAGATCGTCCCCGATGATGCCGACGATGCAGGTCGAATAGACGAAGGCGGCATTGGGCCGATAGCGATCGATCAGCTCGTTCAGTGCCCGGTAGAGCTTTTCCTCTCCCCCGAAGATGATGTCCTTTTCCTGCAGGTCGGTCGAAAAGCTCAGGCGGTGCAGGTCGGGGCCCGAGGAGAGTGCGCCGCGGATGTCCCAGGTGTAGGCGGCGCACCCTATCGGACCGTGCACCAGGTGGAGCGCATCGGCGATCGGGTAGAGAACGACCCGCGACCCGCAGAAAACGCAGGCGCGCTGGCTGACGGCCCCGGCGAGGCTGTCGGTGTTGCACTTGAGCGCGAAAGGCTTTTTTTCGCCCTTGCGGTGTATCTGGTCGTTCCGTTCCACATAGATGGCAGAGCCGGTTGGAGTACTCATGGCACACTTCCTTTACTACGAAAGCAGATGACTTTTCGCCGTGCTTCCGTCTTCGATTGCGTCCAGGATCTCGTCGACGACATCCTCTCCCGTAACGCCTCCGTACCAGTCACCCTGCGGGTAGACGACCATGACCGGTCCCTCTTCGCAGAGCTTCAGGCAGCCCGTGCTGGATACGACGGCGTTCATGTCGCGGTCGACCAGCTCCTGTTCCAGGTAATTGATGAGCTGCAGGGAATCTTTCTTTATGCACTTGCCCTTTGCTTCCGTTCCCCGGAAGCTGGCGCAAACGAATATGTGGAAATCGGGCTTCTTCATTTTCGAAAATCCTTTCCTCGCCTCGGTTGGCTTCCTACATCACCAGTTCGAACGATTCTTCCGGAGAGTCCCGATCCTTACGGTCGAGGATCGCGTCGAGTATCTTTTCGAGGAGCCGTATCCCGCCCCGGTATCCCACGGTCGGCATGTAACTGTGGCCGACGCGGTCCAGGATCGGGAAGCCGAACCGGATCAGGGGAACGTCCTCATCGCGGGAGATGTACTTGAGGTAGGTGTTTCCCATGATGAGATCGACCGGATCGTTCTTGAGCCACTGGTGGAACAGGAACATGTCGCCGGCGGCCCTGACGTTGACCGGGTGGGGGATGTCCTTCGTCAGCTCCTGTATCTTCGCTTCGAACTTCTTGCCGGGCGTGCCGGTGACGATGTGGATGGGCCACATGTCGATGGACACCAGGAACTCGGTCAGGGCAATGAGCTGATCCGGATCGCCGACCAGTCCCACCTTCTTTTGATAGAAGTACTGGTGCATGTCGGTGATGATATCCAGCAGGCGCCCGCGCTCCAGGGTGATGGAGTCGGGAACGCTCACTCCCGCAATCGTTCGCAGCGTATCGACGAACCTGTCGGTAGCGGCAAGGCCGATGGGCAGGTCGAGCAGTTCGCAGTGAACCTTGCACTTGACGTCAAGCGCGCGGGCGGCCGGACCGGAAGCCAGTCTGCCGAGCGCAATGGTGGCCTTGCTGTCCCCGGCGGCAATCAGCGAGCCTATTGTCGTTCCGCCTTTGGGGTACATGTCGAACTTTCCGGTCTGGGGCCGGTTCAAAACATTGGAGGTATCGGGGAACATGATCGTCCGGACGCCGAGTTCTTCGGCGATGCGCCTGATTTCCTCCATGTCGGAAGGTTCCACGTACCCGGGGACGATGTTTATTTTCTCCGTCCGGTTTCCGCTCGACTCGGCGAAGTAATCGACCATGGCTTTCGTCATGTTGGCAAACCCGGTAACGTGCGATCCCACATAGCTCGGGGTGTTTGCGTGAATGACGTACTTGCCCGGAGGTATTTTGCCGTCCGCCGCGGCCTTGCGCGCAATTTGCGGGATATCGTCCCCGATGGTTTCGGACAGGCACGTGGTGTGCACGGCAATCACGTCCGGTTCGTAGACGCTGAAGATCGTGTCTATGGCCTGCACGAGGTTTGCCTGCCCGCCGAATACCGATGCGCCCTCGGTGAAAGAACTGGTGGACGCCATAACCGGTTCCTTGTAATGCCTGGTCAGGGTGCTCCGGTGATAAGCGCAGCATCCCTGCGAACCGTGGCTGTGCGGGAGGCATCTGTGGATGCCCAGGGCGGCGTACATCGCCCCGATCGGCTGGCACGTCTTGGCCGGGTTGATGGTCAGGGCCAACCGCTCCTTGACCTCTTTGGGTGTGTGTCGCAGTAACATCGTCTTCTATCCTCCCTTCCGGCTGTCACGCCCACGCGTAGGTAGCGGTCAGCTCGGGACTTTTCTGCCAGGGCGCTTTCATATATGACCAGACCTTGCTGTTCACCATGCGGTCGATTTCGCGGTAAAAATTCACCGCTCCCTGGAAGCCCGCATAAGGTCCCCCGGAATCGTAGCTGTGGAGCTGCTTCATCGGGATGCCCTTCTTCTGGATGGCGTACTTTTCCTTGATGCCGGCACAAAAGATTGCGGGCTTGTAGATCTCGATCATCCGCTCGGTCTCGTACTGGCTGATGTCGTCGATAACCAGGGTGTTTTCCTCCATCTGCGCCATCATGCCTTCGTAGTCCTTGAAGGTGATCCCTTCGCCCGCCAGCTTCGCCATCTCTTCGGCGCTTTTTCTCGGCCGGTAGCGCTCGGGGTCGGCATGGACTTCCAGTTCCTCGATGTTGCGGCTGTCGGCGTCGACCTTGATGCCGGGCAGCACGCGCCGTCCTTCGTAATCGTCCCGATGAGCGAATTCATAGCCGGCCGAGATGGTTTTCATGCCCATTTCGGCAAAGAGGTCCTGGTAATGGTGCGCACGGGAGCCTCCGACAAAGAGCATGGCAAGCTTTCCTTCGCAGCGCGGCCGGACTTCGGCGCTCACCTTTTCCACCTCCACCATCTCCTCGGCGATCACTTCCTCGACCTTGTCGATCAGTTCCTGAGATTCGAAGTATTTCGCGATCTTCCGCAGGGACTTCGCTGCCGAATGCGCCCCGATGAAGTTGACCTTGATCCAGGGTATCCCGTACTTTTTCTCCATCATTTCGGCCACGTAATTGATGGAACGGTGGCACATGATGGTGTTGAGATCCGCGGTATGGGCGGTTGCGAACTGTTCGTACGTCGAGTTGCCGCTGAAGGTGGCCACCCGCGTGATGCCGCACTTGTCCAGGATACGGTCGATCTCGAACCCGTCGCCGCCGATGTTGTATTCGCCGAGCAGGTTGATCTTGTACCTGCCTTCTTTGGCCGTATCGTCCCGGCCGACCACGTGCGTGAAAATACCGTTGTTCGCGATGTGGTGGCCCGCAGACTGGCTGACTCCCTTGTAGCCCTCGCAGCTGAAGGCGAAGACGTTTATCCCGAGCTGCTCTTTCATTTCCCTGGCGACGTTGTGGATGTCGTCGCCGATCAGCCCGACCGGACAGGTGGCGAAGATGCTTATCGCCTTGGGTTTGAACAGATCGTAGGCTTCCTGGATGGCTGCCCGGAGCTTCTTTTCCCCGCCAAATACGATGTCTCCGTCCTGGAGGTCCGTCGAGAAGCAGTAGGTCATGAAGTTCGGGTCATCGGGCGTGGGCGGCCGGGTTTGATTCCTCCTGGTCAGCCAGCTGTAGAACCCGCACCCGATCGGACCGTGCGTCAGGTTCACGAAATCCCTGGTAGGCCCGAGCACCACGCCCTTGCAACCGGCGTAGCTGCATCCGCGCTGGGTGATGATGCCGGGGATGGTCCGGGCATTCGCTCCTATTTCCGGCGGCTCGCCTTCTTTGTTGACGACGATCTGCTTTGCGCGCTTGCGGGCAACTTTTGTCGGATATTTGATAAGGAGTTCCTGTTTCACGGCGTTCGGATCGGGTAATTCGATTTCGGCCGCGAGTTTGTCTTTGCTGAGTGCACCCATCGTATTTCTCCATTCCTTGATGGTATACCGTCAAACCTCGTCGAGAACGGAATCGCCGTACTCTCCGGTCCTGACGCTCACGGAGTCGGCAACCGGCATGACGAATATCTTCCCGTCCCCGGACTTGCCTGTCCGGTTTACCGTGATGATGGTCTTTACCGCCGTGTCGACCAGGTTGTCCGGGACGACAACGAAGATGAGCCTTTTCGGGATGAGGCGCTGGCTCTGCCCGAGCTGGGCGATGGCCTCTTCGTACCCTTTTTCTGCCCCCTCCAGCAGGGAGGTGTCGACAAGGCCCTTTCCCCTGCCCAGCGCATCCTTGGCCGTCATGGAAGATATGCCGGCATCGGAGAGCGCTTTCTTTGTCTTGTTCATCATGTTTATGCGGACGATCGCCATGACCTCTTTCATATCGTTACCTCTTCGATGTCGCCTCCGGACATTTCCTTGATTCCGGAGCTGATCGTGTAGACCTCGTGCACCGGGCTCACGAAAATCTTGCCGTCGCCGTAGGCGCCCTTGTCGCCGGTCCTGGCGGCTTTGAGCACCGTCCTGATCACGAAATCCTTCTCCTTTTCCTTGACGACGGTGATGAGCAATTCCTTGGGAATTTCGTCGTAGGTGATCTCGCCGATCTTGATTCCCCGCTGCTTCCCGCGCCCCACCACG
This sequence comes from Pseudomonadota bacterium, assembly GCA_023442755.1. Lineage (GTDB taxonomy): Bacteria > Desulfobacterota > Syntrophobacteria > Syntrophobacterales > Syntrophobacteraceae > SbD1. Next base: position 4,503 of record JAEZXS010000344.1, read on the forward strand.
GATATCTTGGTCACCGCCGGAAAACCAGCCTCCATGAGGCTTGCGAGGACGCTGTCCACCTTCTCTGGCCTGACAATCGATCTGATCATTATCATCGCCGGTCATCTCCTTTCGTCTCAGCCTGCAAGGCCGTGCTGGATGAGCAGTTTTTCGAGTTCGTCCGTGTGCATCGGCCTGGGGACGACATGCATCTTGTTTTCCTCGATCTTCTTTGCCAGGGTCCGGTACTCGTCCGCCTGGGGATGGGCCGGTTCATAGGCGATCACGGTCTTCCGGTTTATTTCCGCCCTCTGGACCATGTTGTCCCTGGGAACGAAATGGATCATCTGGGTCCCGAGCTTGTCCGCAAAAGCTTCGATCATCTCCCGTTCGTTATCCACCTTGCGGCTGTTGCAGATGAGGCCGCCCAGCCTGACTCCGCCGGCCTCGGCAAACTTCACGATACCCTTGCAGATGTTGTTTGCCGCATACATCGCCATCATCTCGCCCGAGACCACGATGTAGATCTCCTGGGCCTTGCCCTCGCGGATCGGCATGGCGAACCCGCCGCACACGACGTCGCCGAGCACGTCGTAGAACACGTAGTCCAGCTTCTGGCTGTCCGCGTATGCGCCAAGCTGCTCGAGCAGGTTGATCGAGGTGATGATGCCGCGGCCCGCGCAGCCCACGCCCGGCTCGGGCCCGCCCGATTCCACGCAGATGCTGCCGCTGAAGCCCGTTTTACGGATATCTTCCAGCTCGACGTCTTCGCCCTCCGTCCGGAGCGTATCCAGAACCGTCTTCTGGGACAGTCCGCCGAGAAGCAACCTGGTCGAATCCGCTTTCGGATCGCAGCCAACCACCATGACCTTGCGGCCCATTTCCGCCAGGCCCGCAACCGTGTTCTGCGTGGTGGTCGATTTACCGATCCCGCCTTTGCCGTAAATGGCAATCTTTCTCATGTGAAGCCTCCTGTATTTCTGAAGTTGCAGGGATGTAGAGCACGGGGTGTGCCAGAATGCCTAAACACAAGCTAAGTGTTTGAAATAGCGTTATTTACATGGCTATCACGCCAGGCATTTTCGATTGGGGCGTCGGGAGGAACACCTACAAAAGTGTGGGGGGTTCTACAATTGTGTTGCAGCCTGCCCCGGAAAAACTCTATTTTGAACGGCACCAGTCGGACGGGCAACAGAGGAAGGAAAAATGGAAGTCACTGAATTCTATAGATTTCTACTTGGACTGGATGCTTCCTGGGATGTCGGGCGGGTCGTTCTGGCCGTGGAACGGGTGGATGTCTTCCTCGAATATACCGACGCAGCCCGGCACCGGTGTCCCCTGTGCGGTTTCGACGCAAAAGCCTGCGACGTTTCGCCGCAGCGCACCTGGCGCCATCTCGACACCTGCCGGAAGAGGACTTTTCTGCACTCCGCGCTCCCCGTCGTAGACTGTCCCACACACGGGAGACAACAATGCAATCCCCCCTGGGCAAACCGGGATTCTTCGCTGACCTCGGCGCTCGAACACCTTCTGGCCCAGTTTGCGGAAATCCCAGGCGCCCAGGAAAAGGCAGTCGGCATTTTGGGGATCGAACCGGCCCACCTGCTCCATCTCAAGCAGCGTGCAAAGGAAGCCGAAAAACCGCAGCCCGCCCCGGCCGCTCGGCCTGCTCCGGCAAAGGCGTCTTCCGGCTCCAAAGGCCGCCAGTATTCGCTGTTCGAGCAGAACGACATGAGCTTTGCCAACCGCGGGATCCAGGCGTTCCGGAGCATGGAACTCGAGAAGGCCCTGGAATTTTTCAGGCAGCACAGAAGACTGTATCCCGAGGGCTACGACGTAACATCCAGGGAGGCCGCCGCCGAATTCCTGGTGCGGGAAATCGAGAAAGCCCCGGCGGATCCCCTGGAGCAACCCGGCTACCTGTGCGGCTTGTGGAATACTTTCGAAGAATACGTGGGAAGGGAACATCCCGGCCGGGAGGCGATTCTTTCCGAAGTCAAACCGGCTTTCTTCTCCCGCATCGTCGAATCTGTCGACCGAAGCGGTCCCGTGCCGCCCCTGTCTTTCCCCGGAAATATCCCGATGGGGTATATCCTCCTCCAGGCGGGAAGATACGACGAGGCGATCAGGAGCCTGCAGCACCGGATTATGGAATCCCCGCACGATGCATCGCTCTACGGCTATCTCGGGGACGCTTATCTGCTCCGAAAAGACGTCAAGACCGCCAGGCAGTGCTACAGGGAAGGCTGCCTCATCAACCCGGCCGGCATGGACTGGCGTCATCTGCAGGACAAAAAACTACAGGAGTTGAAGCAGGACTTGCGGCTGCACTACGGCTCCGACTCCGGACTGCTGCTGGCGTGGCTTCCCAGTCACGCCAGGATAATCGGACTTTTCGAGCGCAAGCCGGTTCGCGTCAATGAGGGCCTGAAGGAACTCGTTGAGGATTACCTGGCCATGGAGAAGGACTTCTCGGCCCAGGAGATCCCGCTTATCGCGGCAAGGCTCTTTTTCCGGGGAATCATCCTTTGTGAAAATCAGGAAAATCTCCGATTTATAAAACGGATCGACGTCATCCAGGTCCGGAGGATGATGAAAAAGGCCAACCCGCATCTTTTCGAGGACTTTCTGGAAGGAATCGAAAGGGGCGGCAAAGGCGCAAATTCGTTGTAAGTCGTATCAGGTTGATGACAAACTCTAAAATCATCGTGCGCGTCATTCCGGCGAAAGCCGGAATCCAGTTTTTTCAAGCACTTCTGGACTCCGACTTTTGTCGGGGTGACGGATTTGGGGGCAACAGCCTGATATGTGTAAAAGCCCAAATCTCATTCTCTAACTCGAGCTGAAGCATGCCCATTCAAACCGGTACAGGCCCCGTTCCCGCAACGCCCCCGAAACGTTTCGAAATACCCCAGATCGACACCATACGCGTCCTGGCCATGCTGGCCATCTTCCTGCACCACCTGTGGAAGACGGTCATCGTCAAGCCCGAAACCACCGCCCAGTCGTTGCTGGACCCGATATTCACCTCCGCTTCGGACGGCGTGATCCTTTTCAACATCATTTCAGGCTTTCTCTTGGCCTTGCCCCACCTCGGCCCGGAGCGCCGCCCCTTTGCGGGTTACCGGTTTTTCCTGACCAAACGCTTCTTCCGGATAATTCCTCCCTATTATCTCGCGCTGCTCTTCTTTACGGCGGCCAACATGGTCTGCTTCGCGTACCCGCTCGTTCCGGCGCTGCAGCTCATGCTGAAAAACCTCCTGTTCGTCAACTCGCTCGACTATTCGAACATGATGACGAACTTTTCCCATTTCTGGTACCTGGGCCAACTCGCCCAGTTCTATCTGCTCTTTCCGCCGATACTGTCCTTTTTCCTGCGGATCGGTCCGGGCCGGGCGGCGCTTTCCATTACCGCCCTGTGCTGGTCGAGCTGGGTGTTTCTCGCCTGGCTTTTTCCCGCCGAACCCGGTTCTTACCCGAACGTCACCGAAAATCTGATGCATTTCAACCTGCCCGGCAGGCTCCCCGAGTTCGCCATGGGCATGTGGCTGGCATCCATATGGAACCCCTCTGCAGGCAGTGCGCGAAAATCCATTTCCAACAAACCTTTTCTCCTGTTCGCAGCCTGCCTGGCCCTTTACATTCCCGTGGCCGCTCCATTCCTCAAGGTGGCGACCCTGCCGTTCGTACACGTTTTCCACGTCGCGATCGGGCTTGTTATTTTCCTGGCCCTGTTCGTCTGGAACGCAGCGGCAAGGATCGGGAAATCCGCCCTTGCGAAGGACTTCTCCGAGCATTCCTATTCGCTCTACATCGTACACCACCCGTTCTTCAGCTACTTCGGCGTCACGCCCGCAACCGTGAGCCATACGCTGGGCAATTTCGCGCTCCTGACGGGGCTGCTTCTGCCCGTGTCCTATGTGGGAGCCCGGGTGCTCGACTGGATGTCCGCAAAGATAATCCGGAGGGTTTCCGACAGGGGAAAGCACTGAGACCAATTCGCGCTCAAAATTCCGGCGTATCCGATAGGGGTAGGGACAGCACATTGGATTGCACTGCCCCTCCCTCCAAACCGGACTGGCGGATTTCCCGCATCCGGCTTTCCAGTTGGTGGTTCACCTCGACGAGGGCTGGAGCAAAGCTCGATGG
>JAEZXS010000371.1 GCA_023442755.1 Pseudomonadota bacterium
CCTCCCGGGAGCGGGACCTGGGGAACCAGGACGCTTGCCTGCAGGTCCCCCGCGGCCAGCAGCAGCAATGGGAGGAAAAGCACAGAGAACAGAACGGCCCGATTGAACTCTCTGTTTCTCTTCATAGATTTCTCCTTCTGTTCGGATGATTGTTGATGTTTTTGCCCAAGGGTGAATCAAGCTGGCACATTTAAAATGATCGGACCTAAAATAAAATCGGGTCGAGTTTGTAGATTTTATGCCATTTCACGGTATTTGAACAATGAAGGCATTAGAAATATATTGGTCTCAAGGTATATTGGTTGATGTTGTGGTAAAATAAATGTGGAAGATACGATATCAATAAGTACTCATGCACACAGTTCAACGTATACTAATCATGACTGATGTGCTGTATTGTTGTTTTGGTATCGACAAATATGCAGGTATGTATAGTGATAAATATGTATAGCTATGATGAATCCTGAACATTATTATTCATTGGAGGGCATATGATGCAGTATCGATATTACGACTAGGAATTTCGTGTTGTTATTAAGGATTTGAGTGTCCCCTTGGGACAGTGGGTAAGCCGGTCGGAACAGGGTGAGGTTCTTCGCCATGGAGAAAGGCATCACACATCGGCGTCTGTGCACAACATCGGTCTTCAGCTTGTAAATATTTTGGACATTTAGCCTAATCTAATATACATTCAATCACCCATCCGACAATTCTCCGGACGATGAACCGACATCTTCAACTGCGTCCCAAGGGGCGAATGCATGGCCGATCTTTCAGAACTCAAAACACAAATCATCGTCGAGCTGCAGCGATTATGCGAGACAGAGAGCGACATCGAGGCAGGATCGAGCGCGCTCGAGCTTGCCGGTTGCAGGATATGGGAACTGGTGAACGATCTCCATGAGTCCCGAAAGGCCCTCGCCGCGAGCGAGGAAAGGCTGAGGCTTGCCTCCGAGGCGGCGGGAGTCGGCTTCTGGGACCACGACCTGGCGACCGATGAGCTGCACTGGAGCGATAAATGCAAGGACCTCTTCGGCCTGCCTCCGGACGCGGACGTAACCTTTCCCACGTTCCTTAACGCAATCCATCCCGATGACAGATCCCAGGCTTTGCGACAGGCCCGGTCACTTGACCGGCACAGGCAGGACCAGCAAATGGAATACCGGGTGATTCTGCCCAATGGAAGCATCCGATGGCTGCTCGATATCGGCCGGCTGCTGGTGGAGGCGGACGGGACCGCCGTGCGAAAGGCGGGGGTCATTCTGGACATTACCCAGCGCAAGCTGATGGAAGAGGAACTGTGCAACCTCAACCGGACTCTCCGTGGCCGAATCAACATACGACAGGCCATTATCCGCTACGAAAACGAATCCGGTCTGCTCGACGAGGTCTGCCGCATAATCGTCACGGACTGCGGCCATGCAAGAGTCTGGATCGGTATGGCGGAGGATGACGGGAAAAAATCGGTTCGCCCTGTCGCACAGGCCGGTTTCGATCCCGCATATCTGGACAGCCTCGACATCACCTGGTCGGATGAAGAGAAAGGATGCGGTCCCACTGGAACTGCCGTGCGCACGGGGGTGCCGAGCGCCTGCCGGAACATGTTGACCGATCCGACCATGCGGCCTTGGGCGGAGCAGGTGCAAAAAGGGGGATATGCATCCATAGTCGCTTTCCCCCTCAAGGCGGACGGCAGAGTTTTCGGCGCGCTCACGATCTATACCCGTAATCCGGAATCCTTTTCAGAGGCCGAACTGAAATTGCTGGGCGAAATATCCGACGACCTCGCGTTCGCGATAGCTTCCATACGGCTGCGCAAAGCCCATCAATCCGCCCAAGCGGCCCTGGGCTACAGCGAGGCCCTCCTGCAGGCCATAACCGACAACAGCCCCGACCCGATCTTTCTCAAGGACCGGAACAGCCGCATGCTCCTCGCAAACCCTGCCACGCTTTCCGTGCTGGGTAAGCAGGCCGAGGAGGTCATCGGAAAATCGGCCTCGGAGTACCTCGATCCGTCACTTGCCCGGGCTATACTCGCGAACGACAGGGAGGTGATCGACGGAGGGCGCACCCGTGTAGTGGAAGAGGTTCTGACCGGTCCCCGGAATTCGCGCACCTTTCTGACGACCAAAACGCCCTGTTTCGATTCCGAGGGGCGCCCTATCGGAATCATCGGCATCTCCCGGGACATCACCGAGCGCAAGAAGATTGAGGAAGAACTCGTGAGCGCCCGAAAGGAACTCGAGCTGCGCGTCCAGGAACGGACCGCCGAGCTGGAAAGGGCCAACCAGCAGCTCCGGCAGATCCCTTCGCGGCTTATTGCCGCCCAGGAAAAAGAACGCAAGAGAATAGGCGGTGAACTTCACGACAGCATCGGACAGACTCTGGCCGCCCTGAAGTACTGGGTTGAGATGATCCTTCTGGAAAGAGACCAGGGAAAATTCGAACTGGCACTATCCAGGCTCGAACAGTTTGTCCCCTCGCTTCAGCGCTCGATAGAGGAGACCCGCGCCATCTACATGGGCTTGAGGCCTTCCATGCTCGAGACCCTCGGCGTCATTTCGACCCTGACCTGGTTTTGCCGGGAGTTCCAGCGTATATACCCGACGCACCACCTCGAACTCTCCGTCGTGCTGGTGGAAGACGATATCCCGGAACCGCTGAAAATCGTGATCTTCCGGATCACACAGGAATCGCTCAACAACATAGCCAAGCACAGTCGGGCCGAGTGGGTGGATATATCTCTCGGGAAGGGCGGGGGCGGAATCGAGCTGAGCATTGCCGATGACGGCATAGGATTCGGGCCGGGCGAAACCGGGCCGCAGACAGAGGGCAGGAGCCTCGGGCTGACGGGCATGCAGGAAAGGGCCGAGGCTACCGGCGGAACGCTTTCCATAATATCGAAGTCCGGTGAAGGGACAACCATCCGATGCGTCTGGCCGGCTGACGCGATTCCCATTCTGATGTCAAGAGATACAGACATGTCTTGAAAATCAGACATACCATTCCCGCCTGCCGACACGGTTGAGCAGCCGTGAACGGCCTCCCTCCACGACTCTTCCGACCGGCGCGATCGACCGGCTCATGGCACGACCCTTGCTCAGATATGCGCGGGACAAACAGCTTCGAATCCATCGGAGGATATCATGACGCACAAGTTCGAATTGCACGGGCGGATCATATCGAAAGGCGTCGTCGAAGGCGAGGCCCTGGTATGCCGCGGCCCCCTGAGTTTCATGGCCTCGGCTATCGCCAACGAGACCGGCATCATCCGTATCCACGGCCACGAACTGGAGGGGCAATGCGTGAAGGACAAGGTGGTCGTCTACGACACGGACCAGTTCTCGACGGGGGCATCCCTGAGTTTCTTCACCAAGGTCATCGTCTACCACACGGGACCGGCGGCGGTGATTTGCCGCGAGATGCACAACATCACGGGAGGAGCCGCGATCTACTGTGAGGTGCCGGCCATGGACGCCATCCAGGAAGGCAACCCCTGCGAACTGATTCATACCGGGGACTGGGTGAAAGTGGATGCAATCCGGGGAGTGATAGAGGTCACCGGAAAACGCAATGCGGTACCAGGAGCGTAACTGTGAAACTGAGCGACGAAGACCGAAAGAAGCTGGATGGAGCGGAAGGGGCCGCCGTGCAGGAGGCCTTGGCCTATCTCGTAAAGCTCGGCGAAGCTTTTGAAGCCGACGAGATGGTCGACCTTCACAGTTGCCACGTATTCGGGGACTATCACACCATCGGGGAAGGCGGCCTGCAGCTCTATGCGAAGTTTGCGGAAATGGGCGCTAAAGTGCGGGTCAGGTCCTCCGTAGAGCCAATTTCCATGGACTTGCGCCTGTGGCCCCGGCTGAATCTTCCGACCGAATATCCCGGCATGCAAATCCGGATCAACAACGCATTGCGGGAAATGGATTTCTGCCTGGACTACACCTGTATCTTCCATCTGACGCAAAATGTGCCCAGGTATGGTGAGAACCTGGCCTGGATCGAAGGAAACGCGACCGCGTGGGCCAACAGCCTCACCGGAGCACGGGGAAACCGGGAAAACAGTATCACCTGCTTTCTCGCTGGGATTGCCGGGCGCATCCCCAGGCACGGCCTCCTGGATCCTCGAAACAGGAAGGGGCAGAGGCTGGTGGAGGTGGAGCCCGGCCTGGTGCGGCAGCTTATAGGCCAGGGACGGAGCACCGCGGACCTCGGGGTCCTCGGGATGACCATCGCCGACCTGGGATACGACCGGATCCCGGTGGTGACGGGCGTGCCGCCTCTGCTTACGAACGAACAGATGAAGGCGATCTTTACCTGCTGTGGGCCGGTCCTGACCACCGCCCTGATGCTCCTGGTGGGGATAAGTCCCGAAGCACCGACGATGGAAGCGGCATTCGGCGGCCCGATTCCTTCCGGCATCGAAAAGCAGCAGATCGGGATGAAGGATATCCGCGCCGGGTATGAAAAGCTGACGAATGCGCGCAAATTCGATGTCGATATCGTTTCGACCGGATGCCCGTTCAAAACGATCTACGAGATCCAGGAAACAGCGAAACTGCTCGACGGGAAGAAAGTGAAAGACAACATTCTGTTCCTCGTCCATACCGATTTTACGACATGGCACCTGGCATGGGAGATGGGGCTGATCGAGAAGATCGAAAAGTCGGGCGCCCTTGTGACGCGCGACCTCTGCCCCTTCAGTCTGCCCATAGAGGATATGTACGGGCCGGAGAAGGTGGTGGCGACCGACAGCTTCAAAACCGTGCGGCTCCTGGCCGGCGAAGGGAAGCCGCAATACTGCTTCGGCACCCTGAGCGACTGCGTGGATGCGGCGGTAACCGGAACTTTTGAGTCGACGCGGTGGGGATAGCCGTACAACCAAATATTATGTGTCCTATAAGCCCTATATGGCCTATATGACTTATAAAATCAAAAACCCCGGCGCCGCATTTGCGGCAGCCGGGGTTTCCTGTTTTTCGGCCGGGCCTGCTTTTATTACATTTCGTTCGGCAGCGCCTTCAGCTGGGCGTTGGTGTAGACCGGGCCGTTCAGGCATACGTAGCTGGAACCGATGTTGCACCGGCCGCATATGCCCACGCCGCATTTCATACGTCTTTCAAGCGTCGTGAGGATCTGGTCGTCTTCGAAGCCAAGTTCTTTCAATGCCTGCAAGGTGAATTTGATCATGATCGGCGGCCCGCAGGTGATCGCAACCGTATCCCTGGGATTCGGGGCAAGTTCCACCAGAACCTTCGGGATGAGGCCCACTCTGTGCTCCCAGCCGGGAGAATCGACGTCGACGGTCAGCGTGGTGGACAGGTCCGGATTGGAAAGCCACCTCGGCAGGTCGTCCTTGAATGCCATATCCGTAGGGGTGCGCGCTCCGTAGAGCAGCATGATGTCCCCGTAGTCGTCGCGTTTTTCCAGCATGAAGTGGAGCAGGGTGCGCAGCGGCGCCATGCCGATACCGCCGCCGACGAAGACGATGTTCTTCCCGCGCAAGCTCTCGTAAGGAAACCAGTTCCCGAGAGGTGCGCGAACCCCGATCTTGTCCCCCGCCGCCAGGCCGTGCAGCCGGGTGGTTACCTCGCCGGAGCGCATGACGCTGAACTGGAGGTATTTCTTGTTCATCGGGGACGAATTGATAACGAAAGTAGATTCCCCCACGCCGAACACGGACAACTGGCCGACCTGGCCGGGCTGAAAGGTGAACGCGGCCATGGCGGCCTCGTCATCCAGCCGCACCCGGAAAGTCTTGATCGTGGGTGTCTCCTGGACCGTTTGCAGGATGGTAGCAACCTGCGGCAGGTAGGGATTAGCTGCGGATGGTTGGGTCATTTACTCACCTCACAGACTTTTTTTACATTGGCGCGCTCGATTGCCGCGAGCACGATTTCCCGAATATCGACGCTTGCCGGGCAGCTCCTGATGCATCGGCCGCAGCCGCAGCAGGCAAGGGCGCCGCCGTGAAGCGACGGATAATAGCTGAACTTGTGTCCCACGCGGTTTCTCAGGCGGTGTGCCTTGGTGGGCCTGGGATTGTGCCCGCTGGCTTCCAGCGTGAACTGGTAGGACATACAGTTGTCCCAGGAGCGTATCCGCTGGCCCGTGAGCCCTTTGGGGTCGTCCGTAATCGAGAAGCAGTAGCAGGTCGGGCACAGATAGGTGCACGTACCACAGCTCAGGCACTTGGACGAAACTTCTTCCCAGAACTGCAGGTTGTCGAACAGGGCCATGAGGCTTTCGGGGGCGTCGGCAATGGACGGCGCCGTCCCCAGGCTGTCTCGGCACTTCTTCTTGGCCGCGTCCGCTTCTGCCGCCTTGCCCTTGGGCAGGTTGGCCAGAATGGAACTTCCCAGCAGAGCTTCCCCGCGCTGGCTTACGGCTTCGAGTACGTACCCGCCTTCCGTAGCGGTGGCGAGGACATCGGAGCCGGCCGCATCGTCCGGGCCGCTTCCCACCCAGTGGCAGAAGCAGGTGTTCTGCGGACGTTCGCAGGTGAGGGTTACCAGGAGCGTATTTTCACGGGCCGACTGGAAATACGGGTCGGAGTACTTATCGCCCTTGTATACGCGATCGAAGACCGTGAATCCGCGCGCTCCGCAGGGCCGTGCACCGAACACCAGCTTCGGTGCGGCCGCCGTCTTCGGATCGAGCTGCAGGTTCACCTTCCCCGGTTTTTCCGGGTCCTTGGTCTGCGTGTAGCTGAGCAGTTCCTGGCAGGAGGGAAACACGGCCCCCTTGGGGGAAATGGTCGCGTCTGCGGACAGGATGGGCGAACAGCCGGCGCTATATGGCCTGAAGACGACCTTCCCGCCCTCCTCCTTCGGGACGAGAACGGTGAGCTTCTTGCTCATCTCGTCGAGCCAGTCGGAAAGATTTTCTGATTTCAGAAATTTTTTTCGGGTCATTACAAGCTTCCCTCGTGGATATTCTTTTCGTCAACCTGAAAGGCCAGAAGAGGCGGAGTAGCCTGAAGGTCCGTCCCGGCGCGGTATTCGAACAGTTCCCAGATGATCCGGTTCATCTGCCTCTTGAGGGCCAGAATCGGGATGTCCATCGGGCAGGCCCGCTGGCATTCGCCGCATTCGGTGCAGCGCCCGGAGAGGTGAACCGCATGGACGATCTGGAACATGAGCTTTTCGGTCACGGAATCGTTCTGGCTGATCCAGAGCGGGTCGCGGCTCTGCGCGATGCAGTGATCGCGACACACGCAGAGCGGGCAGGCGTTGCGGCATGCATGGCACCGGATGCAACGATCCATGTGGTAGCGCCAGAAAGCCATGCGCTCAGGAAGGCTCATGGAATCCAAAGCAGCCAGGTCGGCAGGTTCTGCGTTCGCCGAAGCGGCCGCCGTCGGACTTTCTCCCAGGGAATGGTCGGATAGCACGGCAGCGGGGTAGCGGCAGTGGAGACACTTGTCGGCGGCAATGTCCGCCAGCTTGAATGCGTGCGCTGTTCCGTCCGCGGTGACCGTCACCGTCCCGTTGCCCGCTTCTACGGATTCCACGTAGCCAAGGCCCGTGCCCGCGGCTTCGAGGGACTTGCCGATCTTCTCGACGTCCACGATCCCCGAACAGGGCATGTTGAAGACTACCACCTTGTCGCGGTCGATCAGTTTTTCCTGGAGCAGTTCGACCACCGAGCGGCTGTCACAGCCCTTCACGACCACCCCGACCTTCTTGCCGCGAAGACCGGTGAGGTATGTGGCTGGGTTGTGGACGTTCAGCGGTCCCCAGACCAGCTTGTCGACGTCCTCAGGGGTGCGCATGAAAAGCGGCGTGGCATGGATCGGGTCGAAACCCTTTTGCCAGCCTATTACGACGTCCAGGTTCGGCAGTTCGGCCTTGATGCGTGCTTTGAGGGCATCGAGGGTAGCCGGGGAGTCGGCTGCAACCGGCAGTGCGCCGGCGCCGTTCTGACCGGCCAGGGACGCAACGGACGCGGGAAGGGCGATGCCTTCATGGCGCGGCGCGGGACCGAGGGCATGTACCTGTTCGGTGAACGCGGTCACCACTTTCTGCCAGCGCGGACCCTCGGAAGCCGAGACCCAGGTATATTCGAAGCGCTTGGGATCGATTCCGAGGATGGGGAGGAACTGCTTGAGTACCTCGAGCCGCCTCCTGGCGTAAAAGTTGCCCTGGGAATAATGGCAGTCCCGGGGATGGCAGCCCGAAACCAGGACGCCGTCGGCGCCGTTCAACAACGATTTGACTATGAAAAGCGGATCGACCCGGCCCGAGCAGGGGACACGTATGATACGCAGGTCCGTGGGCTGGGTAAAGCGCCCAACTCCGGCCGTGTCGGCCCCGCCGTAGGAACACCAGTTGCAGAGAAACCCGATGATCCGCAGTTCTTTGCCTTTTAGTACTGGCATAAGGCAATGACCTCCGCAAGGATTTGATTATCGGTAAAATGAGAGAGCTGAATGGCTCCCTGGGGACAGGTCGAAGTGCAAAGACCGCAGCCCTGGCAGACGGTTTCGATTACTTCGGCCTTTGGCTCGCCTCGGAACTGGATTTCCTTGATCGCACCAAAGGGGCAGCAGCGGATACACTTGCCGCATGCTACGCAGCGCTTGATATCCACGCGGGATATCTGCGGATCGCTCTCCAGCTTGTCCTTGGAGAAAAGCGCGAGGACCTTGGCGGCGGCGGCGCTTCCCTGGGCGACCGAAGACGGAATGTCCTTGGGTCCCTGGCAGGAACCCGCCAGGAAGACGCCGGCCGTGTTGGTCTCGACCGGGCGAAGTTTGGGATGGCTTTCCATGAAAAAGCCGTATTTGTCATAGGAGATGCGCAGGCTCTCTGCCAGCGCCGGGGCTCCGGCGGCGGATTCCGCGCCGGCTGCCAGGACGACCAGGTCGGCTTCGACCTCAACCTGCCTGCCGAGCAGGGTATCCGCACCGCGAACCACGTATTTCTTCCCCTTCGGGTAGATCATGGCCACGCGGCCCCGAATGTAGCGCGCGCCGTACTCTTCCATGGCGCGGCGGGTGAACTCGTCATACATTTTCCCGGGCGAACGGATGTCCATGTAGAAGACGTAGGACTGGGAATCGGGAATGTGGTCCTTGGTCAAAATGGCCTGCTTGGCGGTGTACATGCAGCAGAAACCCGAACAGTAGGGCCGGTCGAGGGACTTGTCCCGGGAACCGACGCACTGTATGAACACGATAGTTTTCGGTTCCATGCCGTCCGAGGGCCTTTTGATGTGGCCGCTGGTCGGGCCGGATGCCGAGAGGAGCCGTTCGTACTGCAGCGAGGTGATGACGTCGGGATAACGGCCGGCGCCGTATTCGCCGCACTTCGAAATATCGAACACATCATAGCCGGTGGCGGCCACGATGGCGCCCACGTTTTCCGTGAGGGTCTCATCGGCCATCTGGTAATCGATTGCCCCGGAAGGACATACCTTGGCGCATACCCCGCACTTGCCCTTGGTAAACTGGCGGCAGTTGATCGGGTCTATCACCGCTTTTTTGGGGATGGCCTGGGGGAAAGGAATGTTGATGGCCGTCGTCATTCCGACCTTCTCGTTGAAACGGTCGGGGACCTTCTTGGTCGGGCACTTTTCCATGCATGCCCCGCAGCCGGTGCATTTTCCCCAGTCGACATAGGTCGCCTTTTTGCGGATCTCGACCTGGAAGTTGCCGACATAGCCCGATACGCCCGTCACCTCGGAGTAGGCCAGGAGCTTGATGTTGGGGTGCTGGGCGATATCGACCATCTTGGGGCCGAGAATACAGCTCGAACAGTCGATCGTGGGGAAGGTCTTGTCGAGTTTTGCCATCTTCCCGCCGATGCTGGATTCGCGCTCGACGAGGATGACTTCCCGGCCGCCTTCGGCGCAGTCCAGCGCCGCCTGGATTCCGGCAACGCCCCCGCCGATGATCAGGACCCGTTTGTTAACGTCGAATTTATTGGAGAACAGCGGCATGTTGCGGCGCAGTTTTTCAACCGCGATGCGCACCAGATCGACGGCCTTGTTCGTGTTGGCTTCACGGTCCTTTCCAATCCAGGACACGTGTTCGCGGATGTTGGCCATTTCGAAAAGGTAGCGGTTGAGCCCCGCACGCTCCACGGCGCGACGGAAAGTGGGCTCGTGCATGCGCGGTGTGCAGGAAGCCACCACCGCCCCGGTGAGACCCTTTTCCTGGATGGCCTGAATGATCGCGTTCTGCCCGGGTTCCGAGCAGGCGTACATGAGATCCACCGCGTAGGCCACCTCAGGGAAATCGAGGGCTGCTTTGGCAACGGCAGCGGTATCTACCGTACCCTCAATGTTGCTGCCGCAATGACAGATGAAAACGCCTATTCGCATTCTTGAAGCTCCATCGGTTCAGCGCTGTTGGTGCGCTATAAGCTCGCCACCCTGGACAGCAAAGCCTTCGGGCTGACGCACAGTTTTCCAAATCCCAGATTCTTCTCCGGCAGTCCCATGGCAAAGCCCATCAACTGGGTGAAGTAGATGATCGGCATCTGAAAGTTCATGCCCAGGGCCCTGTTGACCTGCTCCTGGCGCAAATCGAGGTTCATCTGGCACATCGGGCAGGCCACAACCACGGCCTCGGCCCCGGCGTCCCGCGCGCAGGAGAGCAGTTTACCGGAAAGCCGTGTTACGATGTCCTTGCGGGGTACCCCGTAGGAGGCTCCGCAGCATTCCACCTTCAGAGAAAAGGGAACGACTTCGGCTCCAAGGGCGGAAAGGATTCGGTCCATAGCGATCGGGTTTTCAGGATCGTCGAATTCCATGACCTCGGAAGGCCTGTTCATGATGCAGCCGTAATACGGCGCCACCTTCATCCCGGTAAGGGGGCGGCTGACTTTTGCGGCAATCGCTTCGATGCCGACTTTTTCAACCAATGCCTGGAGAACCGACATGGCCTTAACGGAGCCCTTGTAGGGCCTGTCCAGCAGTTGATTTACCCTGTCGCGGAAGTCCGGTGCGTGCATGCGATGAGCGGAGGTTTTGAGATTGGTGAGGCAGCTGGGACAGGGAGTGAGAGCGGTATCGAGATCCAGTTTTTCCACCACTTCGAGGTTTCTGGCTGCCAGGGCGGCAGAAAGGTAGTGGTCAAGGGTGTGGGCAGGGCTGGAACCGCAGCAGCTCCAGTCGGGGACATCCACGAGCTTTACTCCCAGAGCTGCACAAACGGCCCGGGTGGACGTGTCGTATTCCTTGGAGGTCCCTTGCCCCGAACAACCCGGGTAATAAGCAAATGCGTCGGTCATTGTCCGTTCCTCTTGTTGAATCTATCGAAAATCCTGGCGATCTCGGCCTTCCCCTTGATCTGGTGAGGCCTGAGTGAAAGTTTGCCCTTGGGGGCGATGCGCGGACCGAGATCGATATCGGTGAAAAGCTTACCGGTCTTGGCGATGTAGTTGGCAAGAAGGCCCGTCTCGAAGACCCTGCCGTGGGCCTGTACCGATTCCAGGAAAGTGTCCCAGAATTTCTTGACGTCCCCGGCCGCGACCCGCTGTTCGCGACGGGCGATGTGACGCAGAACATCCATCACCCTTGCCACATCGATGTTGTTGGGACAGCGCGTTGTGCAGGATTCGCACGTTGCGCACAGCCAAATCGATTTGCTGTTGAGGACCGCTTCTTTTTGCCCGCTTTGCACCAGCCGCATGATCTGCGAAACCGGAAAGTCGTAGGCAAAGGTGTAGGGACATCCGGCTGTGCAATTGCCGCACTGGTAACAGAGGCTCACCCGCTGCTCGGATTCTTCCTCCACCATGCGGACGAAACTGGCATCGAAATCGCACGATAAGTTGATGGTATTCATAAAATTTCCGCCCGAATCTCCTCTCTTATAAAATACCTTATCCACGGCAATATGCCGGGATTCGGATTTAACCCGTTGATTATTCGAATAGATATTCGCCCCCTGACAGGTATCGGGCTATGTCCGATTACTTGTGGGTTACCCAGATCTTCCCTGCGATCTTGACCCCAAGACTGATGCTGCTCCTGCTTCTCCCGATTCGGGCAATGCAGAAGGAGGGACCGATCCGGCGCACCTGCATTACCGAACCGGGTTGAATTCCAGCCGCTGCTATCCTGGCTGACAGGTCCTGACCTGCCCGGATTTGTACAACCTTGAGAGGTTTTTGGTTGGGCGCCTGAGAGAGAGGAAACGATTTCTCGATTAATGCGTTCATGTTGGTCTCGAAAGGTTCTGATGTTATTGAAGATATTAACGAACATGGATTAGTCTCAGATAGTAGAACCCCGGTTCTGACTATCTTCCCAGAATTGCAACATAACTGTCTATGCTGAGGGAAGATGTCAGAGTGAACCTGATTTTTCTATAGGATTTTGGCCAACTGCTTAGTCGGTCTTTCTCCTACAACAAAATTGAGATCAACAAAAACGTTGGAACGTGTGTTTCAGCAGAGCACGGGGAGCGCCCCTCCCGCATGCTCGTAAATTGCCCGATAAGCGCTTTCGAAGCGAGCGGTCCGGCTGCCCCGTCATGCAGTCCGCTCGAGCATCTCCTCGGGTTTTCTTCCGGAAAGGAAGGTTAAGTACTATGAACAGTCTGGATTGTGCAATGAGAATAATACTCGACTCAAATTGGCGAGTCAATGTTGTATTTGTCATAGGTTGCTGGCCATTCAGACTTAAAAATGTATATCACCGTCAAGTTCCACCCGGGAATTTTTTTATAAAATTTGCCCTAGGAACTGTTCCGGCCCGAATCTTCTGCCCCTGTATTTGCATTCCCTCCGCTCTCCTGGATTTCCGGCAAAATACCCGCCCCCCTTTTACAAATTACGAAATGCACCCCAGTTATTTTCCCGGAAAAACCATTATTCTGAGCCACGATTTCAGGGACCGAAGCAGGGGGAGCAGATGAAGGCGGGAATAGGAGCGTTCAGAACGGTTCTGCTGGGGGTTTTTCTTTTTTCATCAATGTACAGCGCCGAATCCGGGGCATCGACATCCATCAATTCGACCAGTCAAAACCGCAGCACTTCGCCGACAGCTGCGGTGTCCGAACAGGCCAAGGTCGCCAACACCAACTTCCAGGTCTTTTCCAACAACGACCTCGGGATGCACTGCGAAGTGGCCGACCACCGGGTAGTGAGCCTGCTTCCACCCTGCAACGTTTTGCACGGTCAGGTGGTTCAGAAGGGAAAAAAGCCGCAGATCCTGACGAACTCGACGATAGACCTCCTGTATTCCGCGGTTTCCAACCCGAACGACCCCCTGCTTGTTGCGGCCGCACAGGTGCCCATAGAAAAGACCGACTTCTGGGACCCCAACCTCAACACGGCAGACACAATCGAGTTCGACGGGTATAACCCCCTCTATCCGCCCGGAATTCTCGCCGCTTTTCAGCTCGCCCCGGACGTCGGAATCCCCTTCCCCGACGTCGAAAGGCTCTATCTCGGGGACGGGAAGCTTGTGGCCGATCAGCAGAAAATGCCGGGCATAAGCGATCCGTACAATGCGAATGTCCCGCAGTCGTTCAACCGCTTCAACACCGACTTCCCTTTCTTCATGTCTTTCCCGTTCGGGCATGTGCTCAAAGGCGTCAACTGGTTCGCGGCGGAAGGGATTCCCATCACTCCGACCGACGATTTCGGAAGGTACAATCCTTTTCCCCTCATGCGCGTCCAGGCCGTGGACAAAACCGGAAGCCTTGCCGGGACAAAGGGTGCTGTGATTGCCTCGGTGGATGCCGTCGTGCCGGTTGCTTCGGAAATAACCTGCTATAAGTGCCATGCGTCGGCGCAGGATGGAGGAGGGGGGCTGGCCGCGTGCATTCCCGGGGTGGATGCGAACTGTACAACCCAGGGTTCCGCATATTCCCGTACTGCGTTCCAAATCGCGACCGCGGCGGACGACCGGTCTGTCTATTCGGCTGATATAAAAAGGGAATGGGCGGTTGCCAACAACATCGTCAGGCTGCATGACGCCCTGAACGGCACGGATCTGAAGGAGGCAACTCCGGTAGTGTGCCAGACCTGCCATTACAGTCCCGCCATCGACATTGCGCAGGTGGGACCGAAGGGGACGGACGATTCGGACGGCAACGGGAGGAGCCAGAAGATCCACCACACGAATTCCCGGGCCCTCCACGCCTTTCACGGCGCCCTGGGTGTCTTCCCGACAATGCCTCCGGCCAGCGATCCGCAAAGGCTCGATACCAACGGGAAGCCCGTTGTGAACGACTTTGTCCGCACGACACTCGAAAACTCGTGTTATCTCTGCCATCCGGGCAAAACGACGCACTGCCTGCGCGGAGCGATGTTCAACGGCGGACTTGTCTGCCAGGACTGCCATGGCAATCTGCCGCAGATCGGGGATGACTTCTCGGAAGGTTTTTCCTCAGCCACCCCGTTCCCGGGCGGCATGAGCGCCGGCAAGCGCATACCCTGGGCCAATGAACCGGGCTGCCAGTCCTGTCATACCGGGGATGCAACGGACAACCTGACCGCGGACCCGAACGTCATTCCAGCCAGGGACGGCATCCGGCTGCTGAGCGCCTACCGGACAAACGATCCGAGTGCGAAACCGATCGTAGCCGCCAACAGGCGCTTTGCCGAAAACGTTGCTGATTCGGGCGAGCAGATTCTGTTCAGGGCAAGCAAAGACTCCCATTCGAAGCTCTCGTGCCAGGTGTGCCACGGGAGTCCGCACGCGGAATGGCCGGTCGTCGGCTCGGCCGGGTCCGATATTGCCAACGACAACATCGCGGCCATTCAGCTCCAGGGCCATGACGGGGTGATTATCGAGTGCACCGCCTGCCATACGGCGCCGCCGGACAAGATGAACGGCCCTCACGGCATGCATGCGGTCGGCCAGACCTGGGTGAGCCAGCACCCGACGTGGGCAAAGAGGGACAAGAACTCGTGCAGGGTATGCCATGGAGCGAAAGGAGAGGGCACGGTCCTGTCGAAAATACGCGCCGACCGGTCCATCTCCCTGTTTTCGGGAAGGCGCACCCTGGCGAACGGCAGCCTGCTGACCTGTTCGGTCTGCCACCGAAACCCGCTCTAATCCCTAATTCCGCTCTGACCAAATGCCTGTCCCGTGGGAGAGGCTTCCAGCCTCGATGTTTTGAGAAAGGTCATCGCGGCTGCAAGCCGCTCCCAGGGAAACTCCTTTTTCCGACAAAACACAATACCGGGCGAAAATGTTTTATAGTCCGTGATAACGGCAATATGCAGGTAGGGCGTTCCGCCCTGTCCGGCCGCATCACCGGAAAAGTTCCCTGCAACTGTCGACCGCTTCCCTGTCTCGGACTGCCGAAAACCCGAGCCTGGAACTCCCGAACGTGCCGCTGCTCAGGGGCCTACCCCTCGGCCGGCTGGTAGATGAGCTGCGATTTGAGGTCCTTGAGGATGTCCCGGGCCATCGGGCGGAATTCGTTATCCACCTGGGGCGGACAGACCGGCCCCTCCGTGCGGTCTTCGAACCTCCGGACGATGGTAACCGTGTTGCCGTCCCGGCTGTAAACAGCATCGTAGCGGGCCGGACCCTGCGAAAGATGCACGTCTTTGGGAATGGCCAGGATCTTGATGTTTTTCGGAAATTCTATTGTGTATTCCTCTGACGCGATGTCTCCCAAACAGCCGAAATCGAGCGTGCGCTCGGGCATATTGAGCCCGCTGATGACTTCGGTCAGGGGGTGTCCGCCGGGGAGCACGGGATGGATGGTGAGAGCGCCCGGGCCGGGCGCGTTGATGGCATTGGCGAGATGGAATTTGAGGCCGTAGGCGTAAGAATCCTCCATCTTCTTCGGATCGTCTTTTACGAGCGTCCCGGTACCCGTGTAGCCGTTTTTCTCGAGTACGGCGCGTACGAGGCGGTCCTCCATGTTGGGCCGGAGCTGGGTCATGAGCGCCCGGACGCCGGTCGATACGGCCCCTGTTTCCCTGTTGGACGTCTCGCCGTCCGCGGAGCCGTCCTCATGAATTTTGAGAACCATCTTCATGGAGGACTGGTTGGCATCGTAGCTGGCGGACGGGGTTCGGCTGAGCCCGGTAAAACCTGCGGTATGGATTGCCGGTTTCCCGCACACGCCGAGCGGAAGGCGCCCGAAAGGCGTGTATTCGGAAGTGGGATCGGCATAAAGGTCCAGGGCGGGAATATAGGTTATGACGTGATTGAGGGGCCGGAGCGCGGGGACTTCGGGCAGTTTGAAGCTTTCCCCGGAGTTGATCATCACCGGGGTGCTTTCGATGCCAACCGCCGCGAGCATCGCCTGGAGGAGCGCCGTGTGGTCCTTGCAGTCGCCCAGCCGGTTTGCGAGCACCAGGTCGGCATCGTGCGGCACCACGGACCCGATGCCCATGTAGTTGCCGGCATAGCGGATGTTCTGTGCAACCCAGGTGTATAGAATTTTGGCCTTCTCGCGCCGGTCCTCCACCCCGGCGGTCAATTCAGCCGCAAGCGTTCGGATTTTATCGGTCACGGCGGCTTTCGGCCTTGCCCGTTCTTCATATGCCGCCGCGATTGCGCCGTAGTCCCTGAATGAGGAAACGACGATACTCGGGCCGTGGTCGAGCGGGTCTACGGCCCCGAGTTCCGGCAGAACGATTTCATGGTTTTTGAGCGTCCATACCCAGCGGGCGTGGCCGTTTTCATCCGCTACCCGGCCGCCTTCCACCCCCGATGCGAAGACCCGGAGGTCGAGCGAGTTGAGCGGGACCCGTACGCTGTCGCGTGCATCGTCATAAATGACGAACTTGTTGTATGCCGCCGCAAAGGAGAAGTGCCCCGGGAAGAGGGCCGTTTTTCGCGAAAGTTTGAAAGAAAATGCCACACTGTCGCCGACAGTTACGTCCGGAAAGATAATGAATTTGGTCTTGATGTCGCTGAACATGGGGCCGCCTTCGGCGACGGCTTCGCGCTCCTGGATGTTTTCCGCGGGGACGTCTATGCGCCGGCCGTCTTTCTTGAGCGTGCAGGCGGAAAGAATCTGCAGCTCATCCAGGCTGGTGCTGTAGCTGAAACCCGTATGATTGGCGGCTTTTATTCCCTGTTCGGTCAGTACTGCGATCCGGACTTCCCGCACCAGGGTATAGGTGCCGTCCGCATTCACGTCGTAATCGGAGTAGTACTTTTCGAACTTGATGTTGCCGGAAAACGGCGCGGGCTTGTCCTCGGCGGCGCCTGCTCCCGATACGCAGAGCGATATGAAAAGAGCCATGGCGCAGAACGCCGTCATCGACCGAACGTGTTTATCCAGGTTCAAGCTGTTCCTCCCTTTTCATGCATTCCGGGCAACCCTGAATGTCGTTTCCGGTTAGAAAGTCGAAATTGTGAACATCAGCGGCAATGTTGAAATCGGGAAGAATGACTGTAGCATATTTCCATTTTGGTGTCGCGCAGCCTGTCTTTCAGCCAAAAGCGGCAACAGGTCATATTCGACCGAACATACATGCTCCTCAAAGAGATTGCCCTTTTCACGCAGTCGGTGTACTAGAGCAAATCCCTTTTGATATTGACGCATTGAAATTTATTCGTTTGATAAGGAAGTTGTGGAATGGACCTTTTTCAGGCAGTGGTTTTGGGTATTGTACAGGGTCTTGGGGAATTTCTCCCGATATCTTCATCCGCTCACCTGGTCCTGGTTCCCTGGTTATTCGGCTGGGAGGATCCGGGGCTGACCTTCGACGTTGCGCTTCACTTCGGGACCCTGGTTGCCATCGTTGCATACTTCGCAAAGGACTGGCTGGAGATTGCGGGCATGGCGCTGGGCCGGAACTGGTTTCGCAGAAACATGTACGGCGTGAAGTATCGGCCCGATATCCTGTGGCTCCTGGTGCTGGCTACCGTTCCGGGCGCGCTGATCGGATATTTCCTGGAGCACCAGGCGGAGACGGTTTTCCGAAATCCCCTGCTTATAGCCGCCGCCCTGACGATTATGGGATTTCTCCTGTACTGGGCGGACAAAAGACTCAAGGCGCGCAAGAATCTTCAAAGAGTCGGCTGGGGCGATGCGCTCCTAATCGGGCTATCCCAGGCGTTTGCAATCATTCCGGGAGTTTCGCGATCGGGCTCGACCATCACGACCGCGCTGTTCCTCGGGCTTGATCGGGTCAGCGCCGCGCGGTTCTCTTTTTTGATGTCCACGCCGATCATTTTCGGCGCCTGTGCGCTGAAGGCGAAGACTTTTTTCACCGCGGGAATCCACGCACCGGAGATAATCGGAGTGATCGCCGCGGCGGTAAGCGGATACATTGCGATAGCGGGTTTGCTCAGGTTCCTGGGTACGACCAGCTATAAGATCTTTTTCTGGTACCGGGCTGCGGTTGCTCTTGTAATCGTGGCGGTCTGGCTGATGAGGTAATCCATCGCAACGTGGGCATCTGCCCTGATCAGAAAAGCGCATTTGCCCTGTTCGGCGCCTGAGGCAATTCTATGCAAAACGTAGTCCCCAACTCCTCCGATGAATCGAAGAAAACCCTGCCGTCCAGGTAGCGTTCGGTGAAGAGCCGAACGCTGTAGAGACCCAATCCCCGGTCATTGCCTTTTGTAGAAAACGAACTTTTGAATATCCGCGCCTGAACGGTCTCCGGGATACTGCCTGTATTGTGGACCCGGAAGGTGATTCTGCCGTCGGAGGCTTCCGCCCCGACAGTTATGCGATCGTCGGGACCGGATGCTTCAACGGCGTTTTTCATCAGATTTTCGAGGCATCTTTCCAGAAGACTTCTGTCTGTGTAGATGCACAGCTCGGGCGACAAACCGCACCCGGTATCCAGGTGAAAAGAGTGATCGCCGGAAGTGCCGTTCCGGAAGAACTTCACCGTAGCCTCCAGCAGAGCGAGCACGTTCACTTTTTCGATTTTGAGGGCCAGTTCCCTGTTTTCGGCCTGGAGGAGCATCTTCTGCGAGAAAATATCATGGATAAGCCGGTCGGAACCGGAATACATGATGGATGTCATGTCCCTGTAATCGTCAGGGATGGTTTCGAGAAGCACTTCCGAGATGGCCCTGATCCCACCGGCCGTATTCAGAACGTCATGGAAGAAGACGCGCTCGAGGATCCTGCGCCTCCTCTCATGGCTGATGTCGGCTATGGCGAACAACACGAAATCCTCGTCCCCGATGGAAAACGGGGTGCCCCACGTGAGCAGGCTCAACGGTTCGACGCTGTTATTCCTTTCGACCAGGATGTTGCACTCTCCGGTGCACTTTTTCCTCATTCCGCATTGATACAGGACGTGTGCCGCCCCGCACTCCCTGCACAGCATGCCGGTGCCGCAGTTCAGGTGCTCCTTTGCATTGATGCAATTGAAAGCTTCGCCGGGTCTCAGCCCGATGACCGCCTCTTCTTTCTCGATTCCTAAGGCCTCGAGCAATGCGGTGTTGGCTGCGATTATCTGCCTGTACGCGTTCAAAATGAGTATCCCCTCGGGCATGCCGTTCATAATGAGCCCGAGCAGGGGCGCGGCCTTAACCATTCCCCGGAAGCGAATCAGCTCGCTTTTTTCCACGCGTTCGGCGGGAAGAAAGAAAGTCTTCATAGGTGCGGATTGCATTCAAAATCTCCGAAATAAAGGCAGCAGATATCTTGAACTGGGATTGCCCCGGGAGTCTTAAGGTCCTGGTGTTTTTATAAATCGGTTCTCAGGTAGGAAACTTTAATCCAAGGCGGTGAATTTTCATCCATCGAGAGTGCTGCGATCTTGTGGGAGCGCTTGCAGCCGCGATCGGACAACCGGAACGAAACAAGCTCGATCCTGGATTACACTTATTTACACGGCGCGAAGCTGTGCAGAAAGAACTTCATTTGAGGTCAGCCATACTTCCTGCATAAGCCTCGGGGCCGAACCACAAAAGGCATGACGCCATTGGCAGCTCAGTCCCCTTAAAGAAACAGTATTGCCCCTAAAAGCTGTAAGCAAGGGACAGTTGTCCGGAGATGCCGGTGCTTCCCGCTCCGTCGCCGAAAACTGCATTGGCGCCGGCCTTGACGGTGAAGGCGTCGTGGCCGGCCGTGACTGCCAAACCGGCTGTCATGAGATCGTGGCTGTCATAGGCCGAATATTGGCTTACCCCAAATCCGTAAAGCGTCCCTGTGCTTTCGACCCGCGGATTGGTAAGCACCCGCTCATAGCCGAGATTGAAGGAGGGGGCCACGGTCCAACCGTAGACTTGTTGCCTGTCGAGGCTGAAATCCGCCTCGAACGGTATGCCGACATAGGTTTTGTTCATGCCGTTGACGCCCAGGGCCAGTTCACTGCCGCTTTCATTGAAGCCGTTGAGGGTTACATCGGTGACGCGAACTCCCGTTTGCAGCGTAACGGTAAACGGCGCGAGGCGGATGACGTCGCCAAGACCGAGAAGGCCGCTATAGAAGGCGCCGGTGGTGCTGCCGTTTGCATTCCCGAGTCCCCCGCCCAGGGAGCGCTCGCTCCTGTAGTCGATCCAGCCGATATCCGCACGCGCCGTTACATAAGGACCCGCTTCAAGCGCCGAAAAACCGTACCGACCGCCAATCGTTGCCAGTATAGTGTTCAGGGTAACGCTCGCATCGGCGCTTCCGACCGAACCCCAGTTGTAGCCGATGCCGAAATCGGCGCTCGCCTGGTGGTTGAAACGGTAGGTGGCTCCTATGACCGAGCCTGCGTTGTACTCCGTGCTGCCCGCGACCCCGGAACGGCCGTTTGACTGGAAATCGCCTCCGAGGTTTGCCATCCAGAAACGGGCCTGGCCGACGCGAACGTCGCTGCCGTTCGCATCGGCAGAGGTCGCCTCATCGATCCACCGAGGCAGGCGCAGCAGGTACGATGCTGCATCGGCATGAACCTGGCCGCCGACCTGCGTCTGGACACCCCCGAGAGTGCCCGCGTCAATGGCAGACTGCAGATAATAGTTGTAGGCGGTATAGTGGCCAGACAAGGGAGAGTTCTGCAACGCGTTCAAAAATTCGGTGCCGGCGGCGGAATTGCCGGACAGTCCGCTTTGACCGGGCAGCATCGAAAAGTAAACCATCTTGGCGCGCAGAACGTAGATGTCCGCCTGGCTGAGCCCCAGTCCCTGGGTCAGATACGCATACATCGACCCATAGGTTGCGATCACCTGGTCGAGTCCGGCCTGGAGATAGCTTGACTGAACACCCAGGAGCGCATCGATGGTTGCCGGGTCCCATGTCGGATTGTCCGCGAGGAGCTGTGCTTTCGTGGCGCTTACAAGAGCCGCCGTGTAGGAGTTGGTGGCGATATAGTCCCTCATGATGGTTTCCCGGGAAACGCCGGCAATGCTTTCGAGAATCATGGACGTCCATCCGGTGCGGTCCTTGCCGCCAGAACAGTGCCAGATATCGGGAGTCGAATCGTTGGCCAGGGTGAGCAGGACCGTTCGAAATCCGTTTCGCTGGGTCTGGTCGATTACGAATGCCTGGTACCCTGTCTGCATGAAGTTGATCGCCTCCGACGGGGTCGCGTTGAACGGACTGGGCAGCGGCCCCTGAGTGCCATAGATATTGACATTGGTCCACACGGCTCCATGCGGCACCACATCCTGTGCAGCCGCGATCGGCGGGGGGCCGGGGGTCCCATAGATCTCATTGGGTGTACGCAGGTCGATGTCGCGGCCGATGTGCAGCGACGAGATCGTGTTCCAGTCTGCGTTGTTGAGATTATTCAGGGCATCGGTTCGATAAAAGACCCCGGTCCGCATCGCTCCGCCATTGGCGGTCGTGTTCGCAAATCCGGTTCCTCCGTTGCTCGCCGAAATTCCCGCAAGGTCTCTGAAATTCGGGGCCGATTGCAGTATCGGCGTTGAAATAGCCTCCTGAGCCGATGCGGGTGTAAAAGAACCACAACAAAGCGCCGCGACAATGGCGCAGAGCAAAACACTTCTGGTCGAGATCAGCTCAAGAGTTGGCATTAAGGTTCCTTGTTGATTTGAAAATTCGGGATCCGGGTATTTTACACTCGCGGTCCGCGGCCTTTTTGGCCGTCCGGCCGCGAATTCATTTCCGCAGCCTTGATTTATCCCCACCGGTTCGCCCGGAACAGGGGAGCGACTGGAACGATCCAAGCGGGAAATACTTTTCGATTATCCTGATTATCGAATCGCAGGCGGGGCAACTTGAGAGGAAAATGCAAAAGAACGCAGCCGCCGAGTGAAACTGTTGCGGGGGGAAAACAAATTTGTGGGAGAGGCTTTCAGATTGTCAAATCTCGGCTGAAAGCCGCTCCCGCAAAATACCGTCACTTCGTTTTTCTGCGCGGTTTTCTTCTGTTAATTTGACTTATCAAGCCAGGGATGCTGCGTTGCTGAAGTCATTTTCTATATTCATCGCATCCATGTAGACGGACACCATTCCCCGATGATGGGTCGAGTGGTTGAAGACGTGAAAGACGAGCAGCCCGAAATTCTTAGTGTGATATTCACCCTTGGAATCCGCGTATTTCAATGGCATGCCCAGGTCTTCCCCGCGGAGTTCATCCACAAACTGGATGAGCTTTTTATCCAGTGCTTCTCTTTTTTGCAGGTAATCGGATACCTCGGCCATCGGATTCGTTCCGAAAGCCAGATCGCGGTCGAACAGAGAATCCTTGATGTAGTCGAACGTCCGCAGCCGGCTGAATCTTTTCAACCAGTTGAAGTCGGCAAGATAGATGTGGTTGCACAGTTCCTTGATGCTTTTGAAATAGCCTCCGAAATCCTTGTTCCACTGGTCATCGTCCAGCTTTCCGACGAAAGCGTTCATCCCGTTATTGGCGAAGTGGTTGTACTGTGCCAGAAACTTGCAAGTCTGAATATCCATGGAGGCTCCTTGATTTATGAGCAAACGCCCGGTTCTTTGTAATGCTGCAGCCATGTTACCCGTGACGGGTCCACGCTGTTTTTACCACCGGAGGAACGAACTTCGCAACCCGGATGGTGATGGGGGCAGCCAATTTCGAGGGATATCTTCCAGGCATGCGGCCGCGGAAGAAAGTGAACCGTTTTCCCTCGCGCTCCTTGCCCTGACACCACCTTATACCCATCTTTATTGGAATAAACCGGACATCAGGTGTTCCATTCCATATGGAGCATTCACCCCGGTTCCACGCTGGAGACCGCCGCCGTGAAGAGATCGCTTTTCCTGGCATACGGAATAACCTGCTACATCATCAGTTTCGGATCTCTTTTGTACCTTGTGGGGTTCATGGGAAATTGGGTCGTGCCGAAATCGGTCGATCAGGGTCCCGCAACCGGTGCACTGAGGGCGATTATCGTAGATTTGGCGCTGATCCTGCTCTTTGCCCTGCAGCACCTGGTAATGGCTCGGCAAGAATTCAAGAGCCGGTGGACTCGAATCGTTCCGGAGCCTGTCGAGCGGAGCACTTTCGTCCTGGCGGCGAGCGGGTGCCTGATACTTCTCTTCGTGTTCTGGTCGCCCATCCCGATGACGGTCTGGCAGGCGGATACGCCGGCCCTCAAGAGCATGATCGAGGCAGCATACGTTGCGGGCTGGCTGATCGTGTTGTACTCATCCTTCGTGATCGACCACTTCGATCTTTTCGGACTGAGGCAGGTGTACCTTTATTTTCGGCGGAAACCGTACACACCGGTTCCGTTCCAGGTAAACTCTTTTTACAAATATACGCGGCATCCGATGATGCTCGGGTTCTTACTCGTGATCTGGTGTACTCCGCTGATGACGCTTGGTCATGTCGTTTTGGCCGCCGGATACACCGCTTTTATCTTTTTGGGAATCATCATAGAAGAGCGGGAAATGCTCGGGTATTTCGGACCGGCTTACCAGGAGTACCGGCAGAAGACCTCGATGCTGATCCCCTGCTTCGGGAAAAGGGTTTTCCTGCCGCATTCGCAGTCCGGGGAAAAGGGCGAAACGCGGAAATCCGGCGGTTGCGCAGGGGATTCCTGCAGGCTGGAATGAAAGCTTGCTAGAGCCGGGCGCCGCAGAGTTCTTCCGCAATTTTTTCCGCCATGGCCAGGATGTCCCTGCGGTCTTTCACATCCCCTGCCTCACGCACACCGACTGCGCGTATCAGGCGCGTTTCCGAAAACCCGTATGCCTTGAAGAAGTAGTCGAACCGCGGGAAGATGTCGGTAAAGCTGTTCGGGTCCGGATTGGTTTGGGTGAGAATCATGACCAGCTTTTTCCCCGGGGCCAGGCGCGACTTTTTCGGATTGGTGATGAAGTCGGGTACGAGGTAGGAGAAGGTGCGGTCGAGGAAGGCCTTTGCCTGGCTCGAAACGTCCCAGAAGTAAACGGGAGATGTCAGGACGAGCACATCGGTTTCGCGGACCGCTTCCAGAACTTCGGCCAGATCGTCCTTCAGCGCGCACTTTTCGAGTTTCGTCTTGCAGAGCATGCAGCCCTGGCAGCCGCGAAACTGGAGCTTGTTAAGAGAATACGTCTTTACTTCCGCTCCGAGTTTTTCCGCGGTGCTGCAAAAATGTCCGGCCAGTATCGAACTGTTTCCGTTCTCCCTCGGACTGCCGAGAACGCAAGTTATTTTCATTTGGCTCCTCCAGATCAACAATAGATGTGTTTGCGAAGTCTATTTGAAGAAAAGAGGGAAAGCAACACCCCCGGTTTTTCTCGGAACACGGACATTTGAGGATAATCTGAAGGGGAATCGAGCGATGGCGATCCGGAGAGGGGGGATTCTCCGGACCGCCACGCATTTTAAGAAAAGCAGATCATCAAGCCAGGCCGAGAGCTTTTTTTACGGAATCGATACCCACTCTTTCGACGAATCTAGCCGTTCTTTCCCTCTTTTTCCCATTCGCCCGGTAGTATTCGAGACATTTTTTGGCAAGCTCGACAACCTGTTCCGTCGTCAATTCCTCGGCAAGCACGTCACCGATTCTCGGGTGCCCTCCGGAGTTGCCCCCGAAGATGAAAGTCCAGCCCTTTTTGTGGCCCTGCACTCCAATGTCCCTGAGGAAGCTCTCGCCGCAAGTGATCGGGCACCCGGAGACCCCGATTTTCACTTTGCCGGGCAGGTCTATGCCGATAAACAGTTTTTCCAGCTCCAGTCCCAAGGCCAGAGAATCTTGAACACCGAGCCTGCAAACCGCAGTTCCGGGGCAAGCCTGGACGTAATGCACGCACAGTTCGGTGGCCTTCCCGGGCTCCAGTTCGAGTTCTTTCCAGATATCCTCAACCTGGTCGGGCTTGATCCCTACCAGGGCCATTCTCTGTCCCGAAACGATTTTGAGGATCGGAATACTATATTTTCTGGCAACCCGGCTGATATTTTCCAGGATATCCGCCGTTACCAAGCCCAGAGGGGTTCTTGGCACAATTGCATAGGTTTCTTTGTCGCGCTGCAAAATCGCACCTCTCGGTCCCCCGTCCATACATCCTCCTTCTTAGTATCTCGTTCATGCCCTTGCGGGAATCGCCATTGCTTCTGCCTTCTCAACAATTAGTCTGTACTTTGTGTGCACCAGGTTTCTATCGAAATCATACTCCTCCCCCAACATCGCATCTTTCTCTTCCTGGTCAAAGAAACGCATGCAGGGAAGGAAAAAGTGGCGATCCTCCTTTTCGATGTGCACGGGATAGAAATCGACCAGGTAACGCATACATTCCACTATCTTGGAAATGCTTTCGCGTCCTCCCCGAATATATGCTTCTTTGGCCTCGACGAGTTCCGCGACAACCTGCCTCCCCTTCCGGTGTTCCTCGATCAGTTCATTTAATATTGTCTTGAGATCGTCCGGGAGCGGCTTTTTCTTGAGGTCTCTGAAAAGGATATCCTCTTCTTTGCCGTGGTGGCAATGGTCAGTGTAGGTCCGGATGAAGTCGACAGCCATATCGATGAACCCTGGATCGATCTCTCCCGTCATCTCGATTCGGGCGAGTTCCCTGCCGATCACTTCGATCATTCTCTCGATAACCCGATGCTCGATCATGAGCGGGGCTATCGGCATCATTTTTCTTTCCATGGTCCTTATCTTTTCCTTTCCACTCCTTGGGAACATTGTTCGGTCAAGTTGAGCAGGCATCCCCTTACATGATCTAAACATTTCCATAATCCGGACGGAAAGCCTCATAAAGTGCTGCCGCTCATATCAGACGCACTGGCAGGCGGCCCACTTGAATGTCTTCAGCCGGACGGCGTCCTTTTTGCTGTTCACCCACTCTAACATTCCTGGAAGACAGGCTGCAATAATCCAGGATCGGCATCGGCACACAAAATACCAGGTGGAACGGATGCCGCAGCATCACGGCCGTGCCGGTTCGCCACTCGCGGTGCTCCCTTTTTCCTGCCCCGCGGCATAGATTTGCTATGGCGTACCGGGCGTTTCGGATTTAAATAGTCCGGTACGCAACGGCAACGTTTCTGCAAATCTACAGTGAGGACCCGATAAAATGAGCCCTTTTTGCGGAAAGACTCCCGGGAGGGCCGGGAAAGCGGAGTCATTTCTGTCTTCTGCCGGGCTGTTCCTGGTCTGCCTGGCGGTCTTTTTCCTGATTTCCGGATGCACGGTAGTGCGCGGCTTCCAGGTGTCCGCCGTACAGGAAGGTCCCATGGAACTTGACATCGGAGATGTGATCGTTACTGCCACCTGCGAAGTCATCACCATGGACGAGCTGATCGAAAAAATTTCGTCGGCCTCCATCGTCTATGTCGGTGAGACGCACACGAGTTCCGAAGACCATGCGGTTCAGCTTGCCGTCCTGAGGAGGCTCTACGATAAGGACCCCTGCATCGCGCTCGGCATGGAGATGTTTCCCCG
Organism: Pseudomonadota bacterium; assembly: GCA_023442755.1. Lineage (GTDB taxonomy): Bacteria > Desulfobacterota > Syntrophobacteria > Syntrophobacterales > Syntrophobacteraceae > SbD1. The sequence goes on from JAEZXS010000371.1 coordinate 26,689, forward strand.
GGCGGCGCAGCCTGTTCTGGACGCTTACGTCCGGGGGGAGATGACTGAAGATGAGTTCCTCAAGCAGGTCAAGTGGGCGGAGGTCTGGGGATTTCCCTACTCGCTCTATCGCGGGTTGATCGATTTTGCCCGTGAAAAGCATCTGCGCATCATCGCGCTGAATGCTCCCCGCGATGTGGTTTCCCAGATCGCCCATAACGGGCTTTCGTCTCTTGCTCCGGAACAGCGGACGCTGGTTGCCCGCGACTTTCACCTCGACGATCCCGCAAACCGCCGGCGGATACAGGACGAGTTTAACGTCCATGCCAGGGGCTCCATACGCGACTTCGAGTCCTTTTTCGAGGCGCAGCTTGCCTGGGAAGAGACGATGTCCGAGATGCTCGCCGGGGAACTGCAGCAGATGCCGGGCAATTGCCGTATCCTTGCCGTCATCGGGAAGGGGCACATGAGCGACCGCCTGGGCATTCCCTCTCTCACGAACCTGCGCGTTCCGCACGAGTACAAGACGATTGCCCCGATCCCGATCAACTACCCGGACTGTACCTGCGATCCCGACCTGGCAGAGTTTGTGGTCATCACCGACCAGTCAAAGCCCATGCAGATGCACCGGCCGAAGCTGGGCGTTATGGTCCGCCCTGCGCAGTCCGGGATGGGCGTCGAGGTTGTGAACGTCCTTCCGGATACGCCTGCCGAGAAGGCCGACATCCGCAAAGGGGACATCATACTCTCGGTGGACGGCAGCCCCGTCGGCACGCCCGAGGAGTTGCAGGCGGCGATTGCGGCCGGGGGGCCCGAGCACAGGATCACGATTCAGCACGAGAAGCGAAAGAGGACGATCAGCATAACCCCCAGGTAAGAAAGTGCGAACTTCTTTGGACCTGACGACGGGATGCTTATCATTTGGAAGAAGATAGCCTGTTGTGAAGGAGGTCCTGATGAAGAAGGATTGTGTTTATGAGGACAAGTGCTATTCGGACGGAGCGGCCGTCCGGATTTCCGGTGAGAGTATGATCTGCAACGACGGGCGGTGGGAGAAGGAACTGGACGTGCCTTCCGGAGTGACCATCTCGCCCGGTAAAGATATGTCGGATTTATAGATATTTCCCCCCGGACGGCCGGGGGGCCTGCCGATAAGACCCGCCTTGCGCATGGTCCCGTAATCCTGCGAATACCTTCTTCGCCGGGCACAAATACATGCTTTGCCATACTTCGGCCTGAAGAGCCGGGTACCTATCATTCCGGTTTGAGAAACCCCGAAATCGCTATGCCTGCCATGGTTGTTTTTTCTTATGTTCCTGGGACGGAACACGTGCTGGAAGGAAACAAAATGAACCCTATCGGAAAAAAGACATGGGCAATTGCCGAAGGCTACATCCCGGGCTGGAGTCATGGGCCGGAGCCGCAGTTCACCAGCCATGAAACCGTGTGCATTTTGAATACGGGCGACACCGATGCGCACGTCGAAATCACGGTTTTCTTTTCGGACCGGGAGCCTGCCGGACCATACCGCTTTACCGTGCCCGCCAGGCGGACGCGCCACGTTCGGTTCAACAATTTGACCGATCCCGAGCCTATTCCGCATGAAACCGACTACGCGAGTGTAGTCGAATCGGATGTTCCGATCGTCGTACAGCATACCAGGCTGGATTCCCGCCAGGCCGAAAACGCGGTCATCACCACCATCGCCTATCCGGCCGGGTAGGGAAGACGATTTCACCGCGGAGACGCAGAGGGACGGGGAGGCCGCCGGCGATAAACCTTTCGACCGGCGATGAGTCGATGAGTTATCAGCACTGTATCTGATAATCGCGGCTGCAAGCCGCTCAGATTGATGACAAACTCTAAAATCAACGTGATCGTCTTTCCGGCGAAAGCCGGAATCCACTGTTTTCAAGCACTTCTGGCCCCCGACGCCTGCCCCGGACCTGATCCGGGGTTCGTCGGGGTGACGGATTGAGGGCTTTTTCAACAGTCTGCGCGGCTGCAAGCCAACTCCCGCAGCTGCGGTGGATTGAGTTTACCTTTTAAGGATTTTTTCCTGAAAGGTTACAGCACGATAGCAATTTCGTTCCGGTTGGGTTAAAAGATTCGGCAAGTTTGACAGGCCGGCGGATTTTGCTCGCAAAATGTTCGGAAGTCCAATCGGGAAGTGAATTCATGCAATCGGGACTGAAATCACCGAGAATCTGGGAAGCATCAGCGGACCCGTTCCTGCCGGAATCGGTTTCGGAGGCGGTTTCCCTTCTCCGGCGCGGCTGCGTGATAGTTTATCCCACCGAGACGTTTTACGCGGTCGGGGGCATTCCCGGTCAGGCCGGGACGGTTGAGAGGATTTTTGAAATCAAGGGCAGGGGCGCCGAAAAGGCTCTGCCATTGATTGCTTCAGGCAGAGAGGCAGTCCGGAGCGCGGTTTCCGACTGGCCCGAGGCCGCCGAACGGCTTGCCGGGGCATTCTGGCCCGGACCGCTCACTCTCGTTCTGCCGGCTTCGCCCCTTTTGCCGCCCGTCTTGCATGCCGGAACGGGCAAAGTGGCAGTTCGAATATCTTCGCATCCTGTTGCGGCGTACCTTGCGGGAGCCGCGGGGGGGCTGCTGGTATCCACCAGTGCGAACAGGTCCGGCGAGCCTGCCCCGGACGATCCTGCCGGGGTTTCCGATGCGATTGGCAGCCGCGTGGACGGTTTTGTCAGCGCGGGCATTTTGCCTGGAGGTTTTCCGTCTACTATAGTAGATGTAACAACTTTTCCGGCCAAGCTTTTGCGGGCCGGCCGGCTGGGCCTGGAACGGATTCTTGAGGTTCTCGGCCCTGGCAATGCCGGTTAATGTGGAAAGCATTGCCTCAAATAGTTTACACTGGACAGACGCTCATGGGACCGGCTAACCGCGCCGGCGGATTCCGGCCTGCCGTTTTGTACAAAACGAGATCCCGCACGGGCGGGATCGCCGCACCGACTCGAAAAGACTGACCACGTGAATATCGAGCTTATTATCTCCGGAACTCTGGTTCTGGCCTGCATATTGTCAATTGCGGCCGCACGGCGCTGGCGGAGGCTGAGCGGCAGGGAATCGCGAATCGTTCTATCCGGCGGAGGCACAGGCGGGCACGTCAACCCGGCGCTGGCCATTGCCGAAGGCATCAAGGGTCGCGAACCGAACGCCCGGTTCCTGTACCTCGGCGTCAGGAACAAGGCCGAGAGCGTCATCGTCACCAGGGCCGGCTACACGCTTCGATTCGTTTCATCCGAGGGTTTCCCGGGCCTGAAAATATCCTGGAGATTCTTTCGCTTTCTCGTCAGGCTGAGCATAGGCG
>JAEZXS010000135.1 GCA_023442755.1 Pseudomonadota bacterium
GTTCGGGAGCCTGGTCGGGCGGCATGTGAGCATGCTCCGGATGTTCAAACTGATCGAGGATGTTGCCGAGACCGACGCCGCCGTGCTTATCCAGGGCGAAAGCGGCACCGGCAAGGAACTGGTGGCCAGGCGCATACACGAACTGAGCCGCCGCAGCTCCGGCCCGTTCATAGCGGTAAACTGCGCGGCCTTTCCCGAAGCTCTGATCGAAAGCGAGCTGTTCGGTTTTGAAAAGGGCGCTTTTACGAACGCATACCATGCAAAAAAGGGCAGTTTCGAAATAGCCCGCGGCGGGACCATCTTCCTGGATGAAATTGCCGAAATGCGCCTTCCCGGCCAGGCAAAACTGCTCAGGGTGCTCCAGTTCAAGGAATTCCAAAAACTCGGGAGCGAGGCTCTCACAAAGGTCGACGTGCGGGTCGTTTCTGCAACCTCCAGGGACCTGCGCCAGGAGATTGTCAACAAGCGATTTCGTGAAGACCTCTTCTACCGCCTGAACGTCATCCCGATCGTTCTGCCGCCTCTGCGGGAAAGAATGACGGACATCCCGCTTCTGATCTCCTTTTTCATAAGGAAACTCAATGCCGTTTCTCAGAAGCAGTGTTCGGAAGAACTGCCTCACGACGTGATGCAGCTTCTTATGAATCACGAGTGGCCGGGCAACGTCAGGGAGCTGGAAAACGTGATCGAACACGCGTTCATTCTCTCGCGGGGAGGCGAGATCAGGTGCTCGGATTTTCCCGGATACCTGCATGCAAGAGGCGGCGCCAGATGCCGGCCCGAAGGTCTCGAGGAAGTCGAAAGAAAACACCTGCTGAACGTGCTGGGCAAATGCGGCGGGAACAAGATCAAGGCGGCCCGGCTTCTCAAGATCAGCCGAAGCACTCTCTACAGAAAACTCGAACAATATAAAATTTTCGACTGAACCCCGGGAGCACTCCGCCCCGGGGGTGCTTCACAATGCGGGCGCCGCTGTGAAACGTCCGATCCTGGGACGCATAAGATCTTGAATATACTTAACAAACTTCACATGCTCAACATTGTCCCAAATTGGGACAATTTCGCGCGTCCGCAAAGCACACTCCATTCTCGCCCTTATTAAATAATCGAATCAAAGCATCTACTTAGAAGACACAAGAGAACGATCTGCCTCCGGCACGACTCTTGCCTTAATACTTAATACAAAGGGCAACGGGGTCAACAATACAGTACAGGAGGAAGAGTATGGACCACTACGAGGTAATAGCCCACAGGCTCGCAGGCATTGTCATCGGGATCACCCTGAGCATCGTGTCCGTTGTTTTCGCCATGCTCGGGGTCACTTTCCTGCCGGTGGTTGGAATTTTCCTGGCCATACCGATCATGGGTCTTGCCGTATTCTTTTTGAATACCAGGCTGGAGGTCACGGATATGCCACGCAAGGAAGAAGCGGCCCACGCGGAAGAGAACTGGCCGCTTACGGATGCACTGGCGGGCAAAGTTGCGTAGAGCCGGAATCAGCCTGCACTGGGGGGCAGGGGCAGGCAACGGCAGAGTAAGCATGTATCAAAGGGGAGAATTACCATGTCGAACGAGATACCCTATTTCGAACTCTTCAGGAAAGTGTTGAAAGCGGTAGGTTCCACCAGGTCGCTGGAAGACGTTCTGAACCTGCTGGTCCGCAATGTTACTCAGGTTATGGGTCTGAAGGCGTGTGCGATCCGTCTTTTCGACCCCAACAATCGTACCCTGGAGTTGATGGCTGCGCACGGATTGAGCCGGCGGTACATATCGAAAGGCCCTGTAGATGCGGACCACAGCATTGCGGAAAGCATGAGAGGGAAGATCGCTACGATACTCAATGTCGCGGGGGATTCCAGGGCTCAGTACCCGGAGGCGGCGGTCGAAGAAGGCATCGTCAGCCTGGCTTCGATCCCCCTCCCCTTCAAGGGACGTGTGATTGGGGTGCTGCGAATGTATACCGGGACGGTCCACGAGTTTTCCGAAGAGGAACTCAACTTTGCGGAGGCCCTCGCCGAACTGGGAGCGATCGTGATCCAGAATGCCCGGCTGTATGACGGATTGCTTCGCTTCAAAATGCCCGACTGTGTCGGAAGGCCGGCGGGGCACTACGCATCACACTGCATTGCAGTGTGAACCTGAAGGGCGTGTTTTCCTCCTAGACGGGCCCCCGCTGAGGGGGCCTTTTTTTATTTGGGCATGCGCCAGGTCATTTTCCGTAAATCATCTCGCCCCGGCCGGGAATCCCAGCGAATTCAGGAAAACATCCTGGAAGTCGGGCTGTGCGGCAAGATCGACAACCGTGATCCGTTCCGCGAAAGCATCCGCATCTTTTCTGAACTGCGGGTCCAGCACGGCTTCGACCGCTCCCATCCCGGCGGCGTTTCCAACAACGCGGATGTTTGCCGAGCCCGGCGGAAGCAGGCCGACGGTCAGCAGGTCGTTCACGTTCACGTGGCTTCCGAATGCCCCGGCGAGGATAATTTCTTTGGGATAGCCGCACCCGGCGCTTCTGCAAAGCAGCTCGATCCCTGCATGAACGGCGCCCTTGGCCAACTGGAGCGCCCTCACGTCGGCCTGGGTCAGAACGATATCCCGGCCCGTCTCGGTTTCGGCCGAACGCACCACAACGAATTCGGCGGCTCCGTTCGTTCCCGGCCTGAGGCCGGGGTTTGCGGAATCGGGGTTGAAGCGGCCGTGCGGCAGGATCAGCCCCTGTTCGAGCAGGGCCGCGGCAAGGCTTATAAGGCCAGACCCGCAGATGCCGCGCGCCCTCCTCGGCTCTCCCGCCCTCTTCCGGATCAGGGTGTAGTGCGGCGCTCCGTCGCCCGGATCGAACCGGAAGGAATCGATCGCGCCGGAAAGGGCGAGCATCCCGTGCGCGATGGTCGCTCCTTCGAAAGCCGGCCCGGTGGCGCAGGACGTGGCGTAAAAGTTCCCGTTCGACTTCAGCACGATCTCGCCGTTGGTGCCGATGTCGATCAGTATCGTTCCGTCTTCACAGTCGCACATTTTCCGGGCAAGGGCCGCACTGACAAGGTCCGCCCCCACAAAACCGGACACCAGCGGCAGCGTGGTAATCTTCGCATGGGCGTTTGCGGTGAGCCCGACTTCGGACGCCGTGCGTTCCTGGCGTTCCCGGAAAGCGGGCATGAACGGGCTTTGGCCCAGGCATGCGGGGTTGATTCCGAGAAAAAGGTGGAGCATCGTGGGGTTCCCGACAAGAACGATTTCTTCGACCTTTTCGGGGGCTGCTCCCGCGTTTTTCGTCAGAGTCAGGACAATCTCGTCCACGGTCGAAACCGCGAGCCGGGTGAGCAGCCGGAGGTGCTTCGGATCGGAATCCGCGGCCGTTATCCTGCTCATCACATCCGCCCCGTAAATCGACTGCGGGTTGGGGACGACGACCGCCCCGGCAACTGTACCGGTCGTGTAGTCGCAAAGAAAGCCCGCAATGGTGGTCGTTCCCAGGTCGACCGCAATCCCGAAGCCCGGCCGGGCCGATTTCGGCAGGGGAGGAACCTCCAGGTCCGTTGCTTTGTCCACCGCCTCGGAGGGGTTTATCAGACCCGACAACGGAAGCTCCACCCGGAGATCGGAAAGAATTTGCGTCTGGCAGGCCAGGGCCGGACGGGATGCAGCCTCCCCGTTCCCGGTAATGGTGAGGGCGCACTTTCCGCAAACGCCCCTGCCCCCGCAATCGGAGCGAAACGGAATGCCCTTTTCCCGCAGCAGGCTTCCCAGGTTGGTCCCCGGCGCGGCGGACAGCACCGTCCCGAAAGGTTCGATCAGCACTTCGTGGCTGTTTTTTTCAGACATTTCACAGTCCCCGTCTTGTAAAAAACTGCAAAATTGATTTTCACAAGCAGCTTGCAAGCCGTCAAGTCAAATCAACCGGCCGCCTGACCGGCGATTTCAATAACGGATTTATTTCGAACTCCGAAAGAGATCTGATCCATAATCCTTATGATGGGAAAAACATAGTAAAACATACTATTTCTTCTATTCCTTCACAAGACGTGGTAATTTCAACCGCGTTTGGGAAAAGCATAACTCTTTCTACCTTCTGTTCACCGAATCGGAGTGCTGTATCGTTACTGGTTGAAAATCGCATATCTGCATGGAGGAGCTTGTCAATGATACCTTTCTGGGAAGTGGCGGATCGGGCTATCAACACCGGACGTTTGAAAAAGGTAAAGGACTTCGATTTCGCTCTATTCAATGCGGCTACGCGCATCGTGAAAGAATACGGCATCCGGTACGATCCGAAGTTCCCGATTCCCGCCGACGACGGCCTGGCCGACCGCATCTTCGAAGCCGGGCTCAAACTCTACGCCGAGGTTGGCACATACTGCTTCGATACGGGCAGGGTGATCGCCTTCACCGAGGATGAAATCCGCCAGAGCCTCTCCGAGCTGAAGCAGATGCGCGCCGAAGTCGAGATCGGCACGGGGCTCGAAAAGCGCACCCTCTATCCCAGAAAAATCAGCGACCCCAGAAAACCGCTGGTGATCGGCGGTTTTGTCGAAAGCAACCCGAAGGAAGGGCGCGACTTCGTCCAGATGTACAAAAGCGTCGCCCAGGAAAAGATAATAGACGGCATCTATTACGGGCCGTCGCCCGTGAGCATCGAGGGGAAAAAGTGGATACTCGATTCGCCTCTGGACGTTCACGCTTCGATCAGCGCCGCGGGATGGATGCGAGAGGCTCTGCGGAGCGCCGGGCGGCCCGGCCTGCACCTGCTCGATGCGTGCCCATCTGCGATAGGGGCGATTTCGACGTGCAACCAGGAGCACGGGCTTCGCAAGTCCGACGCCATGACTTTCCCGACCATCAGCGAGTTGAAGGTCAATTTCGAGGCCCTCAACAAGGTGGCGTACTGCCAGAATAACGGCTATCTCAAAAACCCGTTCTGGACGTCGATCACGGGCGGGTTCGCGGGAGGTCCGGAAGGCTGCGCCATCGTCAACATCGCCTCCGCGCTGAATTCCATAATGGTCTATCAGGTCGGCGGCGCGGGCTACGTCTGCAACGCAGGCCTCATGCAAAACCCTCCGGTCAACACGGTTCGTCCGACCGTCTGGGTCCGGAACGCGAGCACCCAGGCGCTGGTCCGCAACACCCCCCTGATTTGCGGCGGCGGCGGCCTTACCGCTGCGGGGCCGGGAACCGAGCAGATGCTGTGGGAAATCGCCGTGCTCGGCATCCACGTATCCTGCGTGGGCGGCCACATCTTCCACGGCTGCCGGAAATCGGTAATCGTTAAACCCAACCAGGGCACCGGCATGGAATCGCGCTGGGAGGGAGAGGCCGCCAGGGCCGGATGTGCGCTCAGCCGCGAAGACGCCAACGAACTCATCGACTTCATGCTCCGCAAGTACGAAAACACCATTACCCCGGACACGGCGCCTCCGGGCTACAGCTTCGAAGATCTCTATGATGTCGAGAGCGTCCGGGTAAAGCCGGAGTACTTCGACCTCTATTCGAAGGTCAAAGCAGAACTGGAGGGCAAGGGCCTGGTTTTCGACTAGTTATATATCCCCTGAGAAATAAGGGCTTGTCCGTAAATAGGCCTTTCAGGGATTGCGCTGGATTTTGAGACCGATTTTGGTCGCGACGACTGAGCAAAACCGCAGGCGTAGCCGGACTACGTTGAGGATTTTGCGATTGAGGAGCGGC
>JAEZXS010000136.1 GCA_023442755.1 Pseudomonadota bacterium
GTGGAGGTCACGAGCCCACCGACGACCACCGTTGCCAGGGGCCGTTGCACCTCGCTGCCGCTTCCGCTGGAGAAAAGAAGAGGTATCAGGCCCAGCATGGCGCACATGGCGGTCATCATGACGGGACGCAACCGCATGCATGCGCCTTTGATCGAAGCCTCTTCGATCGGCATGCCGTCGAGCACCAGTTGATTGATGCAGGTCACCAGGACCATTCCGTTTGCCAGCACTATGCCGAAAAGTGCAATGAAGCCGACCGATGACGGCACGGAGAGATTTTGCCCGGTCACCCAGAGAGCGGCGACCCCGCCGACAAGGCCTAGCGGGATGTTGAGGAGAATGAGCAGCGTATTCTTGAGAGAGTTGAAGCTGCCGAAGAGCAGCAGGAAAACGACCAGGAGCGTCACCGGAACCACCAGGGCCAGGCGCCTGTTCGCTTCCTGCTGCAGCTCGAACTGGCCGCCCCACTTGGTGAAATAGCCCGCGGGCAGTTTTATGCGCGCATTGATCGCTGCCTGGGCCTCTTCCACAAAAGTACCGATGTCTCTCTCGCGAACGTTGCACTGAACGGTGATAAAACGTTGGTTGCTTTCGCGGGTGATCTGGCGCGGTCCGACGATTTCCTCAACGGTTGCCAGTTCATCCAGGGGCACTTTGATTCCGGCCGGAGTTTTCAGCACGATGTGCCGGATTGCGTCGACGGTCTGGCTGTTCGGCGGATCGTAGCGGACGAGAATGTCGAATCGCCTGATATCCTCGAAAATCTGCCCGGCCTTCTCTCCGCCGATTGCGGTGCTTATGACCTCCTGAACATCGGCAACGTTGATCCCATACCGCGCGAGCGCCGGGTAGTTCATGGAGATTCGAACCTGGGGGGTTCCCGTTACCTGGTCCTTCTGTACATCCGACGCGCCTTTTACCTTTTTGATTACCTGTTCTATTTCGGCCGCTTTTCCCTTCAGTACTTCCATGTCCGGGCCAAAGATCTTGACCGCCAGGTCCGCCTTAGTACCAGTGAGAAGCTCATCTACCGCCGCCGCAATGGGTTGGGTGAAGTTGAACTGAACACCAGGGAAATTCTCGAAGGCCTCGCTCATCTCGGAGTAGAGTTCGGCGGGAGTCCTCCTGTTCTCCCACTGATCCTGAGGTTTGAGGGCCACAAAAGCTTCGGCGCTGTTTACCGGATCGGCGTGGGCTCCTACCTCGCCGCGCCCGACGCGCGCTACGACCCGGGAGACTTCGGGAAAGCCGGCCATCAACTGCCGCTCGAACCGGCCCATCGTGTCGCGGGCTTCTTCGAGCGCAATCGATGGGGCCATGGTGGCCCGCACCAGCAGGTCGCCTTCGTTCAAGCGCGGAACGAACTCCGAGCCGAGCTGCGGGAGCAGAACGCTTCCAACTGCAAACATGAGGACTGCAAGGGAGATTGCCACCGCGCGGCGCCGAACGAAGAAGGTCACTACCGGCCTGTAGACGCTGAGCAACCGGCTAATGACAAAAGGTTCTTTATGCTCGACGCTTTTGCCGGAAGCCCCCGGGCGGCGCATGACGATGTCCGCTATGACGGGAGCCAGGAAGATCGCAAAAAGAAGGGACCCGAGCATCGCGATGGAGAGAGTATAGGCAAGCGGCCGAAAAGTTTTACCCTCGACGCCCTGCAGGGTGAACAGGGGAAGGAACACGATTATGATGATGAGAATCGAGAAGAATATGGGGCGCCCCACTTCCGCGCAGGCGCGAATGATCAGGTGTCTCCGGGATTCCCGGAGGTCGGAGTCGCGCAGCATCCGGTCGATGTTTTCCACCATGACGATCGTGCCGTCGACCAGGAGGCCGATCGCTATGGCAAGTCCGCCCATCGACATAAGGTTTGCGGATATTTTGAAATAATTCATGAGAATGAACGTGAAGAGAATCGAAAACGGTATGGAGACGGTTACCACCAGGCTCGGACGTATTCCCCCCAGGAACAGGAGTATCACGCAGGTTACGAGAATGACCCCTTCGAACAGGGCGCGCATCACTGTCCGGATGCACTTGGCTACCAGGGTGGCCTGATCGTAATAGGTAACGATCTTTACGCCGGGAGGCAGGATCTTGTTGATCTCCTCCATGCGCGCCTTTGTCTTCTCTATTACCTCCGAAGTGTTGGTCCCGATGAGCTTGAGGACCATGCCGACAACGGCCTCCCCTTTCCCGTCCCGGGTTGCCAGCCCTTGGCGGATCTCGCCGCCGATCACCACATCCGCAATCTGGTGGAGGTAGATCGGAGACCCGTCCACCGTTTTCAATACGATGCCCTTGAGATCGGAAATGTCTTTGGCCAATCCAACGGAGCGGACCAGGTACTGCTCCGAGTTTTTGACGATGTACTGAGCGCCGACATTGGAGTTGTTGGCTTTGACCGCCTCCACGACATCCTTTATCGCCAGGTTGAACCGGAGCAGGTCCGCGGGGCGAATCTGCAACTGGAACTGTTTGACCTCGCCTCCCAGAGAAAGCACCTCGGTGATGCCGGGCACCGTCTGCAAGTTGAACTTGATCAGCCAGTCCTGGATCTCCCGCATTTCCTGGGGGCTTCGCGTGCCGGTCTCATCCTCGACAAAATAGAAGAGGATCTGGCCGAGGCCGGTCGAAATTGGCCCCATGTCCGGTTTCCCGAATCCTTCGGGTATGTTTTCTCTTGCAAGCTGGAGCCGCTCGTTTACCAGTTGCCGCGCAAAGTAGATGTCGGTACCGTCCTCAAAGTAAATGTTTACGACCGAAAGCCCGAAGTTCGAGACCGAGCGGATTTCCTTGAGGTTGGGTATCCCGTTCATTGCCACTTCCACGGGGTATGAAACGTACTTTTCCACCTCCTCGGGAGCGAGCCCCTGGGTCTCCGTGAAGACCTGCACCAGTACGGGGGTGACGTCCGGAAAGGCATCGACGGGCAGTCGCATGTAACTGAAATACCCGGCGGCCAGAACGAGTATTCCCAGGGCAACCATCAGGAGACGGTTGACGAGAACGAATTGGAAGATTTTGTTCATCCTTTGTCCTTCTGCACTATAGCTTCGAAACCGGCAGCGGGTTCGATCCGGGCAACGAGGAACTCACCCCGGGACCGGTTCATGCTCCGATTAATGGTTGTGGCCATCGCCGAATGCGCCCTTCGATAATTGCGCTTTCAGAGTGAACGCGCCGGCGGTCACGCAGCGCTCTCCCGCTGCAATGCCGGATGCGACTTCGACGTGGGTATCGTTCGAGCGGCCGAGGACTACCGGTTTGGGCACGAATCCTTCTTCGGTATGGACGAACACGACGGTTTTGTCTTCGATGGTCTGGAACGCCGACCGGGGAAGGAGAATGGGCGCCGAGACATCGTCGATCGCCACTTTGGCCGTGACGAACATGCCCGGACGCCAGTACCCGGCAGGGTTCCGGAGTATGACGCGGGCCATGGCCGAGCGGGTTTCTTCCTTCACGATCGGTGCAACGTATGCAATCTCCGCCCTGGACTCTTTGGCGTCATGCCCGGTTGAAATCGATACCGGCAGCCCCTTCCGGATGAGCCCCAGATCCTTCTGATAGACGCTGAGATTCGCCCACACGGTATTGAGGTCGGCGACGATGAAGATGTCTGCATCTTCCTTGAGAGATTCCCCCAGGGTGATGTGCTTCTCGATCACGGTGCCGTCGAACGGGGCCGTGATTTCATATCTCGTGTAGGACTGGTCATGGTGCCTGGGGAGTTCTTTCAGGTAGCCATCCGAATAGCCCAGAGCGTGCAGTTTCTGCTCTGCGGAGCGGAGCGTGATTCGGGCTTCTGCGAGCACCTGCTTTGCTTCAAGATATTCCTGTTCCGCCGAAATCTTTTTCTGCCAAAGTCGTTCCTCACGGCTGAACTTGGCCTGGGCCAGCGCTGCCTTGTCCACCGCGGCAAGATAAGCTGCCTTGGCATCTGCCAAGTCACGGCTCTCGATCACAGCCATGATCTCGCCCTTCTTCACGGAGTCGCCGACATTCTTGCGTACGTCGCGCGCCACTCCCGCTAGCCGCGGAACAACGTGGGCCATCCTGTCCGCATTGAGTGCTATCTCGCCGGGAAGGCCGACACTGGTCGTCAACTTGCCGGGACCGGCAGGGGCTTCTTCAATTGCAAACTTTTTGATGTCGGCTTCGTCGAGCTTAAGGACCTTGCCTTCGGCGTGCTCGTCGCCGTCTTCATCCTCGTGGGCGTCCTTCGATGGTGTTTTCTCGTCGTGTTTGGCGTGGCCGTGGCTATCCTTGGCGGACGCATCCTGAACCTTTGCGTGGGACAGGGTTGGGGAGCCGGTTTTCCAGAAAAACAAACCCGCCAGGATCAACGCGGCAAAAACGGCTGCAACGACTATTTTCATGTTTTTCATCATCTGTTCCCTTTTTCGTTCGTTTCAGGAGTTTGGATGTCGGCCCCGAGAGGTTGCCCCACCAGGCGCTCCACGTCGGCTTTCGCTTTGTGGTAGGCACTCAGCGCCTTGACGTACTTTCCCTTTGCCTCGAAGAGGGTTCTTTGCGAATCGAGCAGTTCGAGATAGTCGAACTTACCCTCGCGATATCCTTCGGATGCGGCATCGAATGCGGTCTGCGCCGCGGGGAGCACCTCGTCGTTCAAACTTTTCGCTTCGGCATATGCAAAACCGAGAGCCTGGTACGATTCCCCCAGGCCGGCGCCTGCCTTTACCTCGGCGGCTCTGGCCTCTTCCCGCGCCTTGGCAAGTTTGTACCGGGCCGCCAGTATTCCCCCCTGGTTGCGGTCGAACAGGGGAAGCGGAACCGAAATCCCGACGACCAGTGCGCTGTCGTCGGTTTCATGGAAGCGCTGCAATCCTCCACTCAAGGTGATGTCAGGAATGCCCTTCGCCTTTTCGGATTCGAGAACCGCCCTGCGCTGCTCCATTTCCTTTACCCACCTCGCTACATCCGGGTTTTGCAAAACCAGCCGGTTAAGTTCCTCGGCGGAGGGAACGGGCACAAGAGTACTGAGTTCCCCTTCAACCCCGGCGAAGGAGGAGGAAGTCCCGCCCCATGTGGCCGAAAGCTTTTTCCGGGCAGCCCGAAGATCGCTCTTTGCCTGCTCCAGTCCGATCCGGGTGTTGGAAAGCGTGACCCGCGCCTTCGTTTCCTCCAGCGGAGATACCTTCCCCGCTTTGACACGTTCGGAAACCGTGTCCAGCACCTGTTCGGAAAGACGGACCAATTCATCGTTCTGCGCCACCAGTTCCTGTCCCGAGAGCACTTCCACAAAGGATTTGGCTACATCGGTCAGGACATCCAGCCGCTTCGTTTCGTAGTCCCAGCCGGCAAGCTCTTTTTCAAGCGCAGCCACGCGGGCCCTTTTCGAGCGCTTGCCTCCAATCTCGATCAACTGGCTCAGCAGAATGGTTGTCTGTGCGGTTTTTAAATCCTTGAATTCCCCGGAGCCCCCGAACTGCTCGACATCGACTCCGATCTCGGGGTTGGGAAGGAGCCCTGCCTGCAAAGCCTTCGCTTCGGATACCCGTTTTTCCAGTGAAAAGCCGGCGAGTTCCGGATTTCCCACGAGGGCCAGAGAGAGGGCCTGCCGCAGGGTGAGGGTTCCACCCGGGTTGGCTTCCAATTCTTTTTCGGGTTTGACTGCGGATACTTCGGGGACGGCCGGTGGGGGAGCGCTTTCGGCAATCGGGCTGCCGGCGCCGGTTATCACGTTTGCGGAACGGTCTGCCGCACAGCCGGAAACCAGCGCAAAGATCAGGATATAATTCAGCAAACACATGCACTTATGCGAAATGCGCATCGATAATCCTTCTCAGGAAAATGGAAATCGACAAACGTGTAGGCCTTGGCGCAGGCTTGGAGACCCACCCGGCCAACTCTTCAGGTTAAATTTTGGAATTTAGAGGGATAGGATCAAATCTGAAGGACTGGAAACCAATTCGAGACTGGGTTAAAGAGGGGTTCGGAACTGGTCATGGGCGCCGCTTTCGAGGACGCGGGCTCCACGGGTATGGCAACCGGTATATGAAAAAGCGGGACGTGAGGCATTGCGGAGAACTGAAACGTCGATACGCGATCGGCGCCGTCTATCATTCGTGCGGGAATGTCGATACAGGGGTCTTGATGTTTTTCCTGGGTTGCAGCGCAGGCCGATCGCGGGCAATCGGAGGAATGTCCCAGCTTCGAAGCGCAGTTTTCGTTGCAGGAGTATTCCAGGCTTACCTGGCCTCCGGCTCCAAAACACAATACCCCTACGCCTCCGGCAATAAGCCACATGCAGGCCGCAAAGCTCATGAAAAGGGAAATCGTCTTGGACCTTGCCCGCTTCAAACCGTTCTCCCTGAAAAGGTCAGTGGTTAAAAAAGGGGGCGCTCCCCCGATGGCCGCTATAGATCGCAGACTTCGGTACACCTGTCAATATCGTTTCTCGAAAACGAGACGTTATCAAACGCCCCGCCTAAGGTTTTCCTGATGTTTCTAGCTGAGGGATAATACCACCATGCACGGTCGTCAAGGGTGGGAGGTGCATCTTCGATGCCGGACCGCACTGCAGCCGGCAGCGAGAAAGGAACGGGCGAGTCAGTGTATCGTAGGCCGCTTTTCATCACCCGATTTAACGAGCTTGAGGTGTGTCTTGGGCCGCGGGCCCTTCTTCCTGCCGACGCCGGCTCCCGCGCTCGACATTGGCCTGAAATAGCCGATTCCCTGCAGCAGCGGTTTGGAAAGGAGGACTATTCCGACTATGATCCCGGCCATCCCAGTCAAATAGTCCTGATGCAACATGAGAATGCCGGCATACACCACAGCAGCGCCAATAATGGCAAAAAATATCGAAGCCATTGGATACCTTCTTTCCCGCCAATCAAAGATTAATTATTGTCCTTTACCTTCTTCTATTGCAAGATGCCCGGTCAATCAAGCGCTTTAATCCCGACGAGTTTTCGGCTGAACGGATTTAGCAGTATTTCGAAGAAGCCGGCACTATAGGGCCGTATGAGAGAATATGTGGCAGCGGATCGGAAACGCTGCCGTGTCTTTGCCTAAATTGGACATTCTTTCCGGTTGTGTCAAGAAACAACACCGTCTCGATCATCAGGAACTTTCGATGAACCAGCCTTTCAAACCGACTAAACAACAACTGCAGGAAGCAAGGGGCAAGAGCGTGCCCGACGTGGTCGCCCCCGGTCTTCGCGTCCTGTTCTGCGGCATCAATCCCGGACTCTACACGGCGGCCGTGGGACATCATTTCGCACATCCCGGAAACCGCTTCTGGCCGGCGTTGCACCAGTCGGGGTTCACCGCCCGGCAACTCGCCCCCTTCGAGGAAGAAATCCTTCTGGACAGCGGCTACGGCATCGTCAACATCGTCGCGCGCGCAACCGCCCGGGCCGACGAACTCAGCGCCGAAGAACTTGCCGAAGGCGGCATGGAGTTGGACAGAAAAATACGAATCTACAAGCCCTGTTTCGCGGCGGTCCTCGGGCTTGGCGCCTACAGGCTTGCATTCCGGCGCCCCAAGGCCCGGCCGGGACTTCAGGAAGAGCGCATAGGAGAGACGTGCTGCTGGGTCCTGCCGAACCCGAGCGGGCTCAATGCCAGCTATCTCATGAAAGACCTTATCTCCATGCTTAAAGAGCTTAAAGGCACCGTCGAAAGGAACTGCTGACCGGGGAGAACTTCTATGCACCCTGGAAACAGTTTTTCCCGATGCAGAAAATATTCCCGCCCTTCACTTCCGCGTGCATTGCGTGGGCGAAAAGGAATATCGTCAGCCCGCTGAAAATCAGGTCGAGCCCGACAAGAACGGCCACGCCCCACATGGCGACCGACGGCAGCCCCGCCAGTACGACTATCCCTGTCAGGACCGATACCGTTCCGTTTGCCAGCATCCACTGCCAGCTCGACCTTGCCTGCAGGCGCAGGGAGTACCCCATTTTCAGGATCCCCTTGGCCAGGTAAAAGACCCCGAGGAACAGGGTCAAAGAGGGCACGAGTTCCAGGGGATGGAAGAAAACCAGGATCCCGGTGACAATATAGAGAGCTCCGAGGAGGAACTCCGCCGAAAACCCGCCCCACCTTCGCGAGCGGACCGCATGAGCGACAAACATGGCCCCGCCGGCCAGAATCAGGAAACCGAATATACGCCCCGGGCCAAATGAAGAGTAAAAGGGAGCATATAAAGCCGTCAATCCCAACAATATCAATATGATGGCTATAACCCGCAGCCAGTCCAGGTTTCTCAAAAAGGGGTCCTCGTCCACCTGCAGGACGTATTCATTTCTGTCCATGTGCCGTCCTTTTCGATATCCGATTTCTAAGTATTTCCATCATCAACTTATGATAGTGGTGGAAAACTATCCTGCAATATCGGGATCATATGTATCGGACAGGAATCAATCTATGGGGGCGGCATCCGTCTGGCGAGCATAAAACGTACTGCGCCAGTCTTCGAACCTGCCTGCCTCGATAGCCCTGCGCATCTGCGCCATCAGGTCGAGATAGAAATGCAGGTTGTGGATGGTGTTGAGGCGGTAGGAAAGCAGCTCGTGCGCCGTGTAGAGATGGCGCAGGTAGGCGCGCGTAAAACGCCGGCACGTATAGCAGTTGCAGTCCGGGTCTATCGGGCCGTTATCGTCGGCGTAGGCGGCGTTCTTTATCTGGACCG
The DNA here is from genome assembly GCA_023442755.1 of Pseudomonadota bacterium. Classification (GTDB taxonomy): domain Bacteria; phylum Desulfobacterota; class Syntrophobacteria; order Syntrophobacterales; family Syntrophobacteraceae; genus SbD1. Next base: position 8,663 of record JAEZXS010000136.1, read on the forward strand.
GTCCCCGTGATGTGAACAGCATGCCGTTTCGGGCATTGCGGGTCGGCATGACGCAATCGAACATGTCCACTCCGGCCCGGACCCCTTCGACCAGGTCTTCGGGCGTACCCACTCCCATCACGTAGCGCGGCCTCGTTTCCGGCAGCAGAGGCGCCAGCCACCTCATGACCGACAGCATCTCCTCTTTCGATTCTCCGACGGAAAGACTTCCGATCGCGTACCCCTCGAACCCGATTTTCACGAGGTCTTCGAGGCATTGTTCCCGCAATTCCTTGAAAATACTTCCCTGGACGATGCCGAAAAGGGACTGGTGCGGCTGCGCTTTCGTATCCCTGCAGCGCTGCGCCCAGCGCACCGTGCGTTCGACCGATTGCTGCGCGTATTCGCGGGAAACCGGGTATTGCGTGCACTCGTCGAAACACATCATGATGTCCGAGCCGAGATTGGCCTGGATCTCAATGGAGGTTTCCGGAGTGAGAAGGTGGTGCGAGCCGTCGATATGCGATTGAAACTGGACGCCGTTTTCCTCGATCCGGTTTATCCTGGCAAGGCTGAATACCTGGAAGCCGCCGCTGTCGGTCAGGATGGAGCGGTCCCACCCCATGAACCGGTGCAGCCCGCCCAGGCGGGCAATCCTTGTATCGCCGGGCCGCAGGTAAAGATGGTAGGTATTCCCGAGTATGATGCGCGCATCCATGGCTTCCAGCTCGTCGGGGCAGATGCTTTTCACCGAGCCGGCCGTGCCGACGGGCATGAAAATGGGGGTGTCCACAACGCCGTGCGCGGTTTCGAACCGGCCGGTGCGGGCGTTGCACAGGGGATCTCTGGAAAAGACTTCAAACTTCATAATCGGCGATAACCATCAGGGTTTCGTATTTACCGGCGGATACTGCGTATCGTGTGGGAGAGGCTTTAGCCTCGATTGAATGCAATGGCAACTGGAAACTGCACCCGGGACCGGAATTCTCATAAAATCAGCATGGCGTCGCCATAGCTGAAGAACCGGTAGCGCTCCGCGACCGCTTCCTGGTATGCGGAAAGAATCCTGTCGCGACCGGCAAAGGCGGAAACGAGAAGGATCAGGCTGGACCTGGGCAGGTGGAAATTGGTGATCATGCAGTCGACCACCCCGAAGCGGTAGCCCGGGTAGATGTAGTGGCGGCAGGAACCGGAATACCCGCAGACCCGGCCGGCCTCGGCGTACACCCATTCGAGCGTGCGCACTACGGTCGTTCCCACAGCAACGACCCGCCTCTTCTCCCCCCTGGCACGGGCGACGGCATCCGCGGTCTGTGCGCTTACCTCGACGAATTCCGAATGTATGCGGTGTTCGCGAATGTCTTCGGCCCTGACGGGCGCAAAGGTGCCGTAGCCTACGTGCAGCGTCACGGCAACGATGTCGATGCCGGCATGATTCAGACTTTCGAGCAGCGGTTTCGAAAAATGCAGGCCGGCGGTGGGCGCCGCAACCGCGCCCGGAGTCCTTGCATATTCGGTCTGGTAGCAAGCAAAATCGTCAACGGGCGAGCAGTCGGACTTCCGCAAAATGTAGGGGGGAAGCGGGACTTCTCCGATCCGGTCGAGGAGGTTCAGCAGGTTGTCGCAATCCGGAAACCGGACCTGCGCTTTCCCGTCTTCGAGTGGAGCGGCAATCTGCGCGCACTGCCCGTCCTTCAGCTGAATCACCTGGCCGGCCCGGATGCGCTTGGACATCCTCACCAGGCAGCAGTAGCCCTCCTCCGCTCCGGATTCGGCAGACTTGTAAGGGTCCAGGACGAGCAGTTCGGTCTTCCCGCCGCTTTCTTTGTGCCCCATAAGCCGCGCCGGGACGACGCGCGTGTCGTTCACGACAAGCAGATCGCCGGGTTTGAGAAAGCCCCCGATCCTGTCGAAACGGGAATGCTCCACCCCGCCGTTCGAACGGTCGAGTACCAGGAGCCTGGAATCTTCTCTTTTGAGCGCTGGGGTTTGGGCAATCAGTTCTGGTGGAAGATCGAAATCGTAGTCTGAGAGCCTGAAGGAGAGGTCCGTATCAGCCTCCATGTCTGCGGCCCCAGTAGACCAGGGCCAGGCCCATTATCATGAGGGCCCCTCCGAGAATGCGGAGGTACCGCGTGGGAGCCGTGAGCAGCCATTGAAGCCATTTCCTGACATGTTCCGGGGAGGCAAGGTAGGGGAGGCCTTCGATGAAGCAGATCAGGCCGATCACTGTGAACATATATCCTTCCAACATCATTTATCCTCGCGAGGTTTTTCTTTTCATTGGAACCCGAATGGCCTAACATATTTTCGGGCTGCTGCAAAGCGGGACGTTTCAGGGTGCGTAAGTATAACGTTTTGAATCTGCAAGGTAAGTAAGAATCGCCATCTCTGACGAAATTCCCGCGGAGCGAATCACCGGCCCTATTCCCAACTGTGTTCGGAGGTTCTCTGAAATGCCGCTTAACTGGGTTGAAATCGACCTGGCAGCTCTACGCCATAACTATTTCGAGGCCAGAAAACACGCCTCGCCGGAAGCGACCGTTCTCGGTGTGGTCAAATCGGATGCCTATGGGCACGGGATGATACCCGTCGCAAAGGAACTCGAAAGATGCGGCGCCGGCTTTCTGGCGGTCAGCAAGTTCTGGGAAGCCAAGGAATTGCGCGATGCAGGCATCGGCCTGCCGATTCTCGTCCTGCTGGGCTTTGAAGATGCGGACGTCGAGGATGCAGTACGCCTTGGCATCCGCCCTGCCCTGTTCCGCCTGGACCTGGCCAGGAAACTGAGCGAGGCGGCCTGCCGCCTGAACAGGTCCGCCCCGGTGCACGTCAAGGCGGACACCGGAATGGGCAGGCTCGGAGTCCAGTGCGAGGACATGTATTCCTTCCTGGGCGAACTCATGTCCCTGCCCGGCATCGTCATCGAAGGAATGATCTCCCACTTCGCCGAAGCCGACGAAACGGACAAGTCCTACTGTGATTTTCAATTGAAGAAGTTCCTCATGGCAATGGACGCCGCCACCAGGCGGGGCCTTTCGCTTTCATACTGCCACATATCGAACAGCGCAGCCGTGCTCGACCTGCCCAAAGCCCACTTCCGCCTGGTGCGACCCGGCATCATGCTGTACGGTTCCACTCCTTCGGGAAAGCCATCCGATACCGTCGATCTCAAGCCCGTCATGACCTTCAAGTCTGTTGTTCTGCAGCTCAAAGAAGTTCCCGAAGGCCGCCCCATCGGCTACGGCAGGACTTTCGTCACCAAGAGGAAAAGCCGGATCGCAACTATTGCAGTCGGCTACGACGACGGCTATTTCAGACTTCTGTCCAATCGCGGGCAGGTGCTCGTACGGGGCATACGCGCCCCGGTGGTGGGCCGGGTTTCGATGAATATGATCACGGCCGACGTGACGGATATCCCGGATGCCGCCGAAGGGGACGAAGTTGTCCTGCTCGGAGCGCAGGGAGCCGAACGGATCACGGGCGAGGAAATAGCAAACCTGTGCGGCACAATCAGCTACGAAGTATACTGTGCCATCGGAAAGCAACAGCGATTCAAATATTTTCTGAACGGATCGCCGTCATAGGGGAGAGAATCGCGGCTGAAAGCCGCTCAGATTGATGACAAACCCTGGAATCATTGTGATCGTCATTCCGGCGAAAGCCGGAATCCCGTGTGGGGTTTTTTTTCAACGGTCTGCGCGATTGAAAGCCGCTCCCACGGGTAAGAGCCGTAAAGTGTTTTTTACGGGTGCGGTCCGTACCGGCGAGGAGATGGAATGAGCGTTTTCACTTTTTCGACTAAGGGAGACCAGGGAACCACGAGCCTGCTCTCGGGACAGAGGGTTTCCAAAGCCAGCCTCCGGCCCGAGGCCTACGGGACGCTGGACGAGGCAAGTTCGGCGCTCGGCCTGGCAAAGGTCCTGACGGGCAGCGAATCCATACGGGAGATGATCCATACCGTCCAGGAGGACCTGCTGGTGCTGGGAGCGCAGTTGTCGATGGATTCCGGCACCGCGCCCGACCCGAAGCACCGGATCGGAACGGAACGCACCCGGAGGCTGGCAGACTGGATCGCCAAACTCCAGGAGGAAGTCCCCCTGCCCCGGAAATTCATCCTTCCGGGAGGCAATCCCACAAGCGCCGTGATCGACCTGGCCCGCACCATCGTACGCAGGGCCGAACGCCGGACCATGGCCCTCAAGGAAGCCGGGGAACTGGACAGTCCCGAAGCACACGCCTATCTGAACCGCCTCGCCGATTTCCTGTTCACCCTGGCCCGCTATGCAGAACTAAAAGGATAAGGTCTCCCGAAAAAGGTGCCCCCGGGCATACAGGAGGGAGAGTATGCCCGGGGGCTGGCTCAGAGGAAAACTGAGGTTGTTGTGCAACAAACATAATTCACGCCGGGCTCCTGCGAAATGCGGGAAACTACCCGTTTGAAGGGCGCCGGCAGCCTACCTGGGATAAAATTCCAGCTCTTCCTGAGTAGAATTTACAGTTGCGGCTTGAATCCGCTCTTGGAGCAGAACAGTCTCCGTCGGCAATTGAGTAAGCAATACCGACCTTTTTCGGTCCGAATGTATAAGGTATAAATGTATTGTTCATTGTAACTAGGTGCGTTACATTGTAACAGATGAGGTAGCAGGATGATCGGCTCCTTCAGAGACGAGCAGACCAGGCGAATCTTCGATGGAGAGAGAGTTGCGCGATTGGACCGGTCAGTCTATGACCGGGCCAGACGCAGGTTACAGCAGCTTGATGCAGTCAGCAGGATCGAGGACCTCTACTTCCCACCATCGAATAGATTTCACTCGCTGAAGGGGTACAATCCAACCAGGTACGCGATTTGGATCAACGACCGGTGGCGTATCTCTTTTGAATGGTCGGGCGATAGAGCCGAAGATGTCTTTTTTGAGGTCTACCACTGACGCAAAGAGGGAATGACATGCTCCCCAAATACAGGCCCATACACCCGGGCGAATTTATCAAAACCGGCATTCTGGAAGAGTTTGGTCTGACTCAGCAGCAACTGGCAGACAAGCTCAAAGTCCATCGCAGGACAATAAACGAGCTTGTCCGGGGAAAACGCGGAATAAGCGCCGATATGGCGCTGCGCCTGGGAAAATTTACGAACACAAGCCCTCAGATGTGGCTGAACCTCCAGAATGCTCTCGACCTGTGGGATGCCTATCATCAGGCTGGAGAATCGCGAGATATCGACTCCATTACCGCGCAATCCTGATCCGGCCGGCACTCTCGAACTTTTTGAAGCAACTTGCCCATCACGGCTCGTTCCACTCTTGCAGCGAACTGAAAGCCAAACCCGGCTTCACTACTCCAGCACGATTTCCCGGAATTCCTGCGGGTCTTTGATCTGCTCCATTTCCGCTTTGCCGGCCCACGCCATCGTAAATTCCCTGAAATAGCTCGCAAGACCGATGTTCACCCGCAGATGCATGCCGGGTTTGAGTTCCTTCATGCCGAACCATTCGGCCGGAAAGAAAGCCTCGACGGACATGTGCGGCAGGGCCTTGTTCAGCTTCTGGATGTGGCCTTTCGCCGGGAGCTGTTCGGCGTCCCGCCCCCCCTCCATTCGGAAAAGATCCGGTGTGACTTCGAATCCGTCCGGGAACTGCGGGTTGTTCCGGGGCACCAGGTAGGCCGCAATATGGTTGAGCTTCCCTTCCGCTTCGACGGTAAAGTGAAGCTGAAACGACTCGGAATAGGGGAATGTTCCTTTGTATTCCAGGAAATCCGGGTGGACGAACGTGTCCGAAAGGCTGAAGAGGTAAAGCCCCTCCGGCCTCCACGCCATGTGCACGTCGCCGAACGGCACATGCGGGGCGGGTACGTTGAATCCGGAAAGCAGGGTCTTTTCCTTTTCCCATTCCATGAGCGACTGGTCGTTTACATCTATGGCGCGTTCGGCGCGGGGAATCGGAACCGCGCCGGATTTCTCATCGCCTCCGCGCATCGTCTTCCATTCGGGTTCCACGCCGCTTCCCCTGTGAACGGCCTCCAGCACGGGATTGAGTCTGGCGAAGTTCTCCGTCAGCTCCTCATAGGGCTTGTTCGCGGTATCGATCAGGCCCATGTTGTAATCTTCGCCGTCTTCGCGCCCGCCGAGCGGTTCGTCGCAGTATTGGAACCAGTGCGCTCCGACCACGTTCGGAAAACGGGCAAAATTGAGCAGCGCGTTCCCGGCTCCCCAGGTCCTTTGGATCTGGGTATCCACCGTCATGAGGTGGCCGGGCTTGGTGTGGATGTTCCGGGCCGTTTCGTTGCGGTTGCCGCTCCTGTTTTCCGCCGCGGCAAAGAAGTATTCGGTAACCAGGACGGGCTTTCGGCTGAGCTTTCGGAGCCCGTCGAAAAAGTAAGGCGCGACCCACCCGTCGGGGACCGTCACGTTATAGTTGGTGGCGATCACATCGACGTTGTCGCCCATGGCAAGGATGGCGTCCTGGTGATAGTACAGGGGCAGGCGATCCCCGATGACGAGCGCCCCCGGGTGTGCGATCCGGATGGCTCGGGACATAAGCTCATAGTAGCGCTTCGCAACGGCCTTCATAAAAAGGTCGACAAGGCGGATTCCGTTGCCTTCCGGCCTCAATTTGAGAGCCGCCCCGGTTTGCTTGAGCCCCTCGAAGCCGTCGATTCCCTTTTGCGGTACCCAGTCCGCCAGGAGCTTTTCCCAGCTTCCGCCATAGTAATCATATATCGTTTTGCACAGGAACTGCTTGGTGTGGTTTTCCCACTTGTCCTTGAGATACCAGATGAAAAGCGGCGAATTCCACCAGCCGACTTCATTGTCGATATAATAGCCGACCAGGTAGCGCTGATCCCGGTAGGGAGCGGTGAGTTCCCTGGCGCACTCAACGGTGCTCTCCTCCATTTTGGGATCGAAGGGATCGAAAAAGTGGAAGCGCGAATTGCGGCCGAGTTCCAGGTCCACGGTCAGGGCGAGCCCGATGTTGGGCGACGGGTCGGACCATCCCCCAAGCGTGTTGAAGCCCCATTGCCTCAACTGCTCCCCGACATGTTCTTGCCATTCCTCCATTGTCGGGAAGAAGTTCAGCCAGCAATAGGCCTGCCCTGCCCTGCTCTTCTCGGTTTCTTTGGCCGGATTGACGATGTTGACGCCCTTGGAATAAAAGGGCTTGCCGTTCGGGTCGATCAACCACTGAACGCCGTCCATATCGGCGCTGCGCCATGCGGGTACAGGCTGGGCATCGCCTCGTGCACACTCCGGCTGAAAGAAGCCGGACAGCGCCAGGGCCAGGATACATATCCAGAGTCGGATCATACGCACGACACGTTCCTTGATTTTGCGTGACAAAACAGGTGAAAAAACCGGGATTCGGACCGGGGGAAAATAGCTTATGTTTCGGCTTTTGGCAAGCTGGGCACGCAGCGGGGGAAATGCCTAGGGAGTTGTATCGGAGTTGTTGTCGGCGGCTTCACCGGAAGGATGCTTGAAGAATGCGGCATATTCCTCCGGGACCGTGATCACCTGGGCCATGTTCAAACTGCCGAAAAGCTCGGAGGGAATGAGAAAGTATTTGAAGAAGCCCTGCAGCATCTGGAGCTGCGAGGCGTGCGACAACAGAGCCCGGCGCTTTCCCTCCATCTCTTCAGGGGTAAGCGGCAACTCCACCCACTCAGCATCTGAGAGTGTCTTGCCGGAGTTTGCGCAGCGGCCGACACTGCAACCCCGGATCGCTTTGGCCCATTGCGTGCCATGCGGAAAGTCCTTGAAATGGACGATATAGCTCAGAACCCTTCCCGAGGAGGCCGGCCACTCTCCCGCCTGGTACATGCGGCGAAGCGCATCCAGGACGAACACGCCGGTGGTTGCATGATCGGGATGCTGGTCGCGCGGATCGGGAAGCACAACCCAGTCCGGCATGAATTCGCCTAGGACCCGTCCGATCTCCTGGTTCAAATCGACTCCGGAATACTTGACCCACCGGTTCATTCCCTTCCGGTGCGGCCGGTCGAAAAGCGTATAAGGCGATATGAACGGTTTGAGATTCGACCAGTACGATTCCCATAGATCGTCTATGCCGTCATCCGGAAAGCCGAGATAGATGACGTCCTCGGCCGGTACGCCCAGTTCGCAGACAGCCTGCGTCCCTTCTTCCTGCCGCTTCTTTCCATATTCGATGAAGTCTTTCGCCGTAATACGCGCATTCTTCACCCGGAGCCGAACCGCTTCCACGTAGCCGTCCCCGTTCGTTACGAACACGACCGCAACCCTGCCTCCCTTTTGGATGATACGCTGAATAAGGCCTGCCGCGGCTATGGATTCGTCGTCCGGGTGAGGCACGAAGACCATGGCCCGAAGACCTTCAGGTATCTCGAGCGGACGATGCGACACGTAGGAGAAGAAATCGACGGATGAAGGGAGGGATGGACGCGGTTTTCCGCCTTTTGACTCCGACATCACGTCACGAACAGAGTGAGCCGCCATGGGAAAGAAAAGAGAAACACTCTGGAGGTACTGCGTCATGAAATCATCCTGATCATCGCAGAAAGCCGGCGCAGAAAGAAGCGCAACCAGGATGACAACGAATGCGGCAGTTGCACGCTTCACAAAAGTCCCTCCAGGGCGAAAAGACCGAATCAACCAGCGCCGAAGGGCGCTACACCCATCCAACCCGGAGCAGGGCGGGATATACCTACCGCCTCGATCCGGCGCATGTGCTATTTGTAGCCGCTATTTCTATAAAATCTTCTAAACGGGGATTGGCTATAGATATAACAGAATCCGCCGTCTACCTCTACTCAAAAAAGATAATTCCTCTCAAATATAATACGGAATATTGCAGCCCGCGAGTTAAAAACTATTTTGCAGTCGCTGCGGGCTCGTCCAATCCGAACTGAGAGTTGTACAGTGAGGCAAACGGCCCGCCGGCGTGGACAAGCTGATCGAACGGCCCCTGCTCTACTATCTCGCCGTTTCGCAGAACGACTATCCGGTCGGCCTTGCGCACGGTCGAGAGCCTGTGGGCGATGATGAAGGTGGTGCGACCGGCTGTGAGCTGATCGAGCCCTTCCATGATCAGTGCTTCGGTTTCGGCATCCACCGAGGAAGTGGGTTCGTCCAGGATCAAAACGGGGCTGTCCCGTAGAATGGCCCGCGCTATGGTGATACGCTGCCGTTCGCCTTCTGAGAGCGTGGCGCCCTGCTCTCCGACGATCGTGTCGTATTTCGCCGGAAGCCGATCGATAGATTCGTGTATCCGGGCAAGTTTCGCGGCCCGGATAACATCTTCCAGCCTGGCATTGGGTTTTCCGTAGGAAATGTTCTCACGCACGGAAATAGGAAACACCAGGGGCGGCTGAAGGACCATGGCTATCTGGCTGCGAAGCGATTTCAGCTGGTAGCTGCGGATGTCTTTACCGTCCATCAGGACACGGCCCCCGCAAGGATCGTAAAAACGCGGGATCAGGCTGACCAGTGTCGATTTCCCGACGCCGGTCGGGCCGACTATTGCGATCTTCTCCCCCGGCTTTACCGTCAGGTTGACCCCTTTCAGCACCGGCTGCTCGGGCACGTAATGAAAAGTGACGTTTTCCCAGACGATCTCGCCTTTCGTGCCGGACGGCGGAAACGCCAGGCTCCCGTCTTTCAGATCGCGCTGGACGTCGAGGATTTCGAAGACGCGCTGGACGCCGACCTTCGCGCCCTGGATGAGCCCCCAGGTCTGGCATATCGTGTTTATGGGGCCGTAGAGCGAAGCGAGGTAGGTGGTGAAAATGACGATCTCACCTACGGTGATCCTGCCCTCCATCACGTGCTGCGCCCCCGTCCAGACGACGAAAGCGGTACCGATCGCCATGACTACGTTCACGATGCCCGAATAGAAGGTCTGCAGCGTATAGAGCCGAAGGCTGGCTCCAAGGCTCTGATCGCTGGCATGCATGAACTTGCGGTGTTCTTCCTCTTCTTTCGTGAATGCCTGGATGATGCGGATGGCGGACATCGCCCGCTGCACCACCGAGTAAACCTCGCTTTCCTGCTGCCGGGCCAGCATGGCCGCCGCCGTGATCCTGCGGCTCATTACCGAAATGGAGATGAAGAGAGCAGGGCAGACGGTGAGCGAAAGCAGCGTGAGTTCCCAGTCGATTCGGACCATCACGAAAAACATCCCACCCAGGAGCACCAGGGCGGTGGCGATGGGGAAGACGCCGTTCATCGTCAGGCTCTGGATGGCAAACGTATCGGCGGTCACCCGGTACAAAAGGTCACCCACCTGGCGCCTGCTGTGAAAGGCAAGCGAGAGCCTCTGCAGGTGTTCGTAGAGATCCCGGCGCATATCGTTTACCATCTTCTGGCCGATTTTGATCGTCGTGTAGTTGTTGAGAAGAGTCACCCCGCCCAGGACGACATACACGACGACAAGGCTGATGGAAGCCAGCAACAGAAGCGTTTGAACGGAAAAGCGCCCGTCGAACCCCCACGGCACCGGCTGCGCGCTGAGCACATTGTCGATTATGATCTTGAGCGGCCAGGGTTTGAGGAGTTCACAGCCGCTCATGAGAAAAACCTGAGCCAGGGCAATGAGGAACGGAATACGGTACGGCCAGAGGTATTTCAAGATCTTGTTGCGCATATAGGAAAAACTCTCTCATTTCAATCAGGGTTACAGGAACAAAGAACATTCCCGGACCGGAAGCAACCCCCGGCCGATCAATCCGAGTTTTTAATCCGCATTGATAAAAAGGGAAAGAAAAAACTCTCAACGCTATTCAGGATGAGAACAGGGAATATGGCAGGATGCAAAAGAACCGTCGCAGGTTCCCCTGCATCCCTGCCACTCGATGGAGAGTAGGAGAATTTCAGCGCTGTCTGAGATACCGCCGCCGAGACGCACAGATCGCGGAGGAAGAACAGGGGAGTGCACAGGGCCTTCAGGGCTAACGCCGGAAAGCCTTCCTGTTCTTCGAGTCCTCTGCGACTCTGCTGGGAATGCCTTTCGGTGCCTCAGGGCTTTACATAAACCGGCGTTCCGACCGAAACTACCTCGAAAAGTTCATCCATTGCACTGTTCGGCACGGCAATACAACCCAGGGTCCAGTCGCCCCCAGTGCCGCCTCCATGTATCATAATGAGTCCCCCCAGTGCGGTATTGGGAGGAGGCATTCTCTTGCATTCATTGGCGCTGACTATCGAGCAGTAGTCGTTGTATGTAATCAGGCCCGAAGCGAGCGCATCCTCCGCCTTTTTGGGGTTCGGATAATTCAGTCCGAGTGACTTATAATACTGACTGCCTGCGTTCTTCACACAGACGAAGTATTCCCCCTCGGGGGTCCTGCCGTCGCCCCGGAAATACTTGTCTCCCCTCGGGCTCGGGCCCAGTGCGATATGGTAGTCGCGCACGAGGATGCTATCCTGTATGAGCCAGAGCCTTCGTTCGCCCTTGTTCACATAAATTTTCGGATTGGTTACCGAGTAGAGCGGGTAGTCCAGGTTTACGGTGCTATACGGAAGAAGGTTGGTTTGAGGCGGAGGCGGGGGTGGTATTTCCACCTTCCTGGTTGCCGGAATCTTGACCTGCGATTCGAACATGGAACATGAACTGAGCCCTGCACATATCAATCCGAGACAGAATAAAGACAGACCGTTTTTCCACGCACCATTCCTGCTGGCCCCCATAAACCCCCTCCTATGTTGCCTCTAACGTGCTTCTGAAGCCTGAACCTCAAGCTATATCTATTATTACCACTTCGTCGGCCGTTTCAAGGAACAAACGATATTTATCCCGGCCGACGTATATGCTCCCGACAAAGTTTCCCCCCAATGCCGGGAACACACGACCGTCAGTTTCCAGTCTTTTTTGCCCCTTCTTTCGCGCCGCTTTTTGCCGGTTCGACCTGGTTGCGGGGCGGAACACCCGTACGCATTTCTTTGCCGAAGTCCTTGAGCGACTCGGTGATCATCACCACCGTACCGATGTCGGCCCAGTCAAAGAGCTTTTCCGCATGGCCCAGCGGCACGTTGATGCAGCCGTGGGAGCAGTTCGGACCGATTACGTCCCCGGCATGAATCCAAACGCGGTCGTATACCCTCATCGCCATCGGCATGAATGAAGGCTCGCCGTAGGCGTTCGGGTAATTGGACATGTGGTTGGCGTCCTTTTCCTTTATCCTGTACATTCCCCGTTTCGTCCAGGTGTTCAGTTTCCCTACGCAGACATAGGTGTCTCCAACCAGCCGGCCCCGTTCGTACCAGCCCAGAAAGGGCATATCCTTAACCACGAGAATGAACTTGGGTATCTTCTCGATACCGTTCAGAGTCCTCGGAAGAGGCGACCAGTCCTTGTATTCGCCAAAGTCTTTGGGCACGATTATCGCGCGCTTGCGCTTCATGTCGTCCCGGATATACTCTTTATCTTTGCGGTTCAACCGGGAGAGGATCTCCAGGCACCGGTAAAAATCCAGCTCGGGGTCCCTTTCCGCCAGCTTCCGCAGTTCTTTTTCCGTTACCGCACGACGCACCGTAGGAGGATCTTTTCTGGCGGGCGCCGGGGCTTCCTTTTGGGCCTGTGCCGCGGCTTCTTTCTTGCCCTTCTTCTTGGGCTGGGCAGCGGGTGAGGGCGGCGGCTGAGGTGCTTCTTCCTCGTAGGGGGAAATATACTGTGCCTGCTCCATATTCACCTGCCTGGTCACACAGCCCGGCAAGAGAAACAAAACGATGAGGAGTCCAATCCCCGGGACAGGGGGTACTCTTTTTTGCATATAAAAACTCTTTCGGAATGATTCGCCCATTCTTGCCGGGCAATCCACTGCGCCCATGCAGTTTCGGATCGCGCCAGTTTGTATGGTGATTTTAAGGGAAATGTGAGGGCGCGGTCGATTCCGCGCCTCGGCAAGATACATACGTTACTATGGCTCAATTTTCAAGAGTGGTGTTCCGTTGAAGGGAGTGTGTGGGACTCTTGAGCAGCAGCAGGCGGTATTCCGTCTCGTAAGTCGAATATGGCCTGTTTTTTGTTGTTTCCTGCAGGCCCGTCCCGGAAAAAACGCTCCACGACATGAGTAAACCCTTCCAGTGCCTCGTTGCTCGTATAGAACATGTGTCCTCCGGGGAAAAACTCCAGCGAAATGTTGGTTGCGGGCCTGGGTTCCGATCCCAAGTGGCTCATGATGTACCTGGTCGCAAAATAGGGAACATCCAGGTCGAAATACCCCGCCGTGGCGAGGATCCGCAGGTTCCTGTTCCTATTGAGTGCTTTCCGGACCGATTCCACCGCATCGATGTACCCCGTGAACGCCGGTCCCCAGTTCCATTGCGAGTTCACCTCGTCGGAGAAGAAGACATAGGGTATGCCGGGGCTGAATTTCAGTCCGTCGAGCAGGTAGGCGTTCAACGCCGCCGTATATGGACCGGTCGTGGCCGCCATCCCCGGGTCGTTCAGAAAGCCCCGCCCCCTGCCCAACCGGATGTTTCTTCCATCCATGAACCCGAGTGCCAGTCCGTCCGCTCTCAACAGTTCCGCCGTAAACTCCGGCCGAGAAACCCGAAGGTTCCGGTTCCGGATGAAGACTTCGGGAAGTCCGGTGAATCCGGCAAGCTTTTTGATTACCCGGTCCCTTTCCTGGCTGGTGATGCGATCTCCTTTCACCAGGGTGGGCAGGTATTCGTCCAAGGCCCATTTCTCGGCCTCGGCAAGCGCCGCGCCCATATCCCCCTGAAGCTCCGGGGCGATCTTTTTATGGAACCAGGCGGCAGCGGTGTACGAAGGCAGGAAAAGCACGTAAGGTAGATCGTTCGCAGCGCCGGACTGGATGGTATGCAGGTCCAGGGCGGGCGAAATCAGGATGAGCCCGTTTATCTCCATGCCGAAGTTCTCGTAGAGGTACTCGACAAGCCCTGCGGCCCGCATCCCCCCGTAGCTCTCCCCGGCAAGGCATTTCGGCGAGAGCCAGCGCCCGAACCTGCTCGTGTAAAGCCTGATGAAGTCGCCCACGGAACCGATGTCGTCCCTGGTGTTATAAAAATGCCTGCTGTTTTCGGGGGGTATCGCTCGGCTGAAGCCGGTGCCTACGGGATCGATGAAGACCAGGTCGCTCCAGGGAAGCCAGGAATACGGGTTCTGTTCCGCCAGGACCTGTGGCGTTACCGGCGGATTTCCCTCACCGGTCGCTACGCGCAATGGTCCGGCAACCCCCATGTGCAGCCAGACCGACGATGCCCCCGGGCCTCCGTTGAAAAGAAACGTGATCGGCCTTCCGTCGGCGCTGTTGCCGCTTTCCGCAGTGTAGGCCACGAAGAAGATATCCGCCCGCGGCTTGCCCGATTCGTCCTTGAGGCGTAGATAGCCGGCGGTTGCCGTGTACCCCAGGATACCGCCGACCTTCACGCCGAAGGTGTGCCGGGTTATGGACAGCTTCTCGTCGGGGCCCGCATTCTGGGGTTCCGCCTTCCGGTCCTGCTTCTCGCCCGCAGCGGCCTCGGGATTTTTCGCCTCGCCCTGGGAAGCCGCGGGATTCGCTGCTCCAAGCACCAGAAAAAAAACTATCGCCACAGCCATTCCGACACGGCTCAGCATCGCCTCTCCCCGTGAACGCACAAGCGTCGTAAGTCTGTAAATCCGCCGCAGTTAAGGCTCTTTTTACGCTCGTGGAGTAATGCCCTTCATGTCCCGTGTCAACTCCGAACAGCGGCGCAGGAAGTTGGCTCTCGATTATTGCTCATAGTTACAATATGTTATACGGACTCCTTGAATCCCTAGCATACGCTTCTTATTATCAATCGCATGTGGTTGTTTCACGTTGCTGTACTTAGGAGGAATTACAATGACCAAGGAAGAAGTCCTTTTCCTGAGAAATATGCTCCTCGACAGGCGCAGCAGCATACTGGAGCGTGTCCGGAAACTTGCCGCAGCATGGCAGGAACTTGAAGAACGCGCTATAGAACTGGAAGAAGAGGCCCAGAAGGCCAGTATAGCCAAGCCATACGATCAGCTCGACATCAATGGAAAGAATGAAATCGAGCAGATAGATCTGGCGCTGACAAAAATGACGATCGGAGAGTACGGGGTCTGCGAATCCTGTGGAGACGATATCAGTCCGAAGCGGTTGGAGGCAATCCCGTGGACCAGGCTGTGCGTGGAATGCGCGCGAGATTATGAGAAAAAGAAGAAGACCCTGCCTCAGACGACGGAAGTGATAGGCACGGCAAAGGTGCCCGATGAATATCAGGGATTGACCAGCGAGCAACTCGTGCACACGGTGTACGAGCACCTGCAGGCGGACGA
>JAEZXS010000154.1 GCA_023442755.1 Pseudomonadota bacterium
CATGAGGACAGCCAGAAAGAGAACGCCTCTACTTTTTCCCATACGGCCCTATTCTCCCTTTCTCCCTCCACTGCTCGGCCCCGGTCGGAACCGTTTCCGGGCCATCGGCTTTCCACACCACCTTCCACGGATGATCGCGCAAATCTTCGCTCAATGCAGCCAGGTTCCGGGACGTCTCGTTCAGATGCTGCAGTACCGAGGCAATGTCGTCTTCGCTGGAGGCCAGGATCGAATTGACTCCCTTGACTGTGCCCTCCGCCGCGGCAAATCCCTGCCCGGCCTGCCCCACAGTTTTTGTCAATGCCCCTTCGACATTCTGAACCCGCCTCTGGAGGTCTTTGTTCGTTTCCCGGAGTTCCTTCATGAGGGCGACGAGTTCCTTCCCCCCATCGGCGGAAACCTGCCTGGCGGTCTTGAGGGCCGGCCCGAGTTCGCCGACTTGCTCCCTGGCGTGATTCAGAAGACTATTGGCATTCTTGATGGTGTCTTTCAGGGAATATTCGGTCCGGACCTCATGGACGAGGTTCTGGGATTCCTGAACAAGTTCCACAAGTGATGACGCGACCTTCTGGCCCGTTTCGAAAATTTCGGAAAGAGAGGACGGGCTCCTGCCTTCCAGGACTTCCCCGGTAGCCAGCTCCGGCGAGTCGGGCGAACCCGGAGTGATTTCGACGTACTTTGCCCCCATCATGCCGAGACTGCGGATTTCGCAGCGCGAGTCCTTCCGAACGCGGGCTTCCGGGGCTATCCGAATGGTGAGGGCGATGCGGTCGGCGGTGCCCTGCGCTATGCGGATATCGTTCACCGCGCCGACTTCGTAGCCCGCATACCAGACGGGAGACCCCTTCGTGATGCCGTCCGCATACTGGAACAGCAGCACAAGGGTCTTCTTCTTGTCCCAGAGGGAGCGGATGTCGCTCACGACAAAGATCCCGATCACGAACAGGATGAACGAGATCGAGACCAACAACCCGACTTTGATTTCCGACCGAAAAACCTGCATAAATCCGTTCTCCAGGCTATTAGCTGCCAGCACTTAACGTCCGGCACAGTGACCGGCTGAGGGCTAATTGCTCCTAAATCATTCCATGTCCAGCAAATCTTCCAGGTAGTCCCGGCTCGACTGCCGCAGAGGGATGGGACCATCCGGGCTTCCATGGATAAACTGCTGCACCAGGGGATCGGGAGAATCCTGGATCTCCCTGGCGCTTCCTTCCGCAACGACTCTGCCCCGGAACAGGACGACCATTTTGTCCGCAATCCGGAAGGCGTTCTGGGTATCATGGGTGACGACGATCGAAGTTATTCCGATGCGTTTGCTGAGGTCCATGATGAGCTGGCTGATGACGCCGCTCACCACCGGATCGAGTCCCGAGGTAGGTTCGTCGTAGAAAACTATTTCCGGGTCCAGCGCAATCGCCCGCGCCAGCGCGACCCTTTTCTGCATCCCTCCGCTCAACTGGGCGGGTTTCAGATGCTCGAAATCACGAAGCCCCACAAGCTCGAGCTTCATCTTCACGATCACGCCGATGATCTTCTCGTCCAGTTTCGTGTGTTCGCGAAGAGGAAGGGCGATGTTGTCGTGAACGCTCAGGGAATTGAGCAGCGCGCCCATCTGGAAGAGCATCCCGAACCGCTTCCGGTATTCGTCGAGTTCTCCGTCGCCGAACTTCGTGATGTCGCGGCCCTTTACGAGGATTTGCCCGGAATCGGGCCGCATGACGCCGATCAGATGCCTGAGAAGCGTGGTCTTCCCGCAGCCGCTCCCGCCCATGATGGCGAACACACTGCCCTTGTCGACGGTGAGGTTTATCCCATCCAGGACCACCCGGCCGTCAAAACTCTTTATCAGATCCTTTACTTCGATCAGCGTCTCGGTTGCCACGCCCCAATCTCTCTCGTTCCCGTCACAAAAACAGGTAAAAAATGGCCGTAAAGAGACAGTCGGCCAGTATGATGCTGATAAGCGAGGTCACCACCGATATCATGGTGGACCTTCCGACGCCTTCCGCCCCGCCCCGGACCACGAACGCCATGTAGCACCCGACCATGGCGATGATCGCCGCAAAGACGACGCTTTTGACCAGGCCGCTCAGTATGTCCTTCAGCAGCAGGGCATCTATCGTACTCTGGATGTAGAGGGCGGATCGAATGCCGATGGCTGTCGTCCCGACCACGTACCCCCCGAACATCCCGATGACGTCCGCAAGCACCGTCAGGCAAGGCAGCATGACAATCATGGCAATGAACCTGGGAACGACCAGATAGGAAATGGGAGAGATCGCCATGACCTCGAGGGCCATTATCTCCTCGGTTACCAACATGGTCCCCAGTTCGGCCGTGAATGCCGCGCTCACCCGCCCCGCCAGTACGATTGCGGTAAGAAGCGGCGCCATTTCCCGGGTCAGAGCGACGCTGGCCAGGCTCGCGGCAAATGTTATCGCTCCGAATTTTTCCAGCTGGTACGCTGTCTGCAAAACGAGGATGATGCCTATGACAAACGATACGAGGGCAACTATCGGGATGGATTTGACGCCCACTTCGTCCATCTGGACGACGGCGGCTTTGAAGCGCAGAGGCTTGCCCTGGAACGGCTTTACCAACGCCCACTTTATCGTTTCGCGAAAGAAGAGGGAAATGCTGGTTATGTGCCGCAGGAAGAATATTACCTTGCCGTCCGAACGGTCCCGGGCTGCAGCTTCGCTCACTTGCTTTCTTCTCCGGCCAGGAGTTCCTGGACATCCGGCGCCATCTCGAACACGCTCTTCAGATAAGCCAGCTCGAATATGGATTCGACCGCCGTGCTGGCGCCGGCCAGCGTGAAGCGTGTCTTGCCCTTGCGGGAGAGCTGCAGGCCTTCCACAAAAGTTGCTATCCCCGAACTGTCTATGTAGGGTACGCCGGATAGATCGACGATGATATGAGCGGACTTCTTCTGGAAAAGGGGCAGAAGCGTATTCCTCACCTGCGGGGAAGTGCTCATATCAAGCTCCCCTTCCAGGGCGATTACATATGTGCCGATTTTGACTTCCCTGACCTGGATATTCAATTTCACCCGTTCTCCCGTTTCGGCCTGAACTTGATCATCTTCAGCAATGTGCCGCCCTCCGCCTGGATTTTATATTCAACACTGTCCACCGCAGATCTGATGAAATGGATGCCCAGTCCTCCCGGACGTACGTCATCAAGCTTGCGCGACTGGAAAGTGGAGGGATCGGCGGACAATCCGAAATCTCGAATCTGTACTTCGAAACGCTCCAAATTCACGATAAAACTTAAAATAATTCGCTGATCGATGCAATTCTTATATGCATGCCGGATAACATTCGTGCATGCCTCATCGACGGCAAGCACCAGGGCCTGCGACTCCTCCGCGCTGAACTCCAGCCTTTCCGCAAGCTTCGACACCAGGGCCCGCACCATGAAAAGCGCGGCGGGATCAGATGGTATGTCGAGCATGACCGGGCCCTTCAGTTCCAGCAGACTCAATTACCCCTCCTCGACGCCCACCAGCACGATTGTCGTGTCGTCGGCCTGGGGACAGCCCTTGACGAACTCGTCGAGGGCCCTGCTTATCCTCGCCTTGACCGATTCGATGTCGGAATCCCCCGATTTCACAACTTCTTCGAGCTTTTCCCACCCCAGGCGCGTCCCATCCTCGCACTTGGCCTCGATCAGCCCGTCGGTCGCCAGCATGACGCAATCCCCGCTGGAAAGGGAAACCGTATTGGCAGCAAAGGCGGTATCGGGAAGGATTCCAAGCGGAGGTCCCCCGCCCGGCAACACCGCATAACGGTTTTCGGACTTATTCCACAAAACCGGCGGCAGGTGCCCCGCATTTATATAAGAGACTTCGGAACTGCCCCTGGTCAAAACCATGTACAGAAGGGTAACGAACATCCCTCTGCAGCTTTGGTCGCAAATCCTGTTGTTTATGCGGCGGATAAGCCTCTCGGGCTCCTTTTCCCGAACGGCCAGGAGTCGAAAATCCGAGGTGAGCCGGGCCATAAACAGCGCCGAAGCCACACCTTTTCCCGACACATCGCCTATCAGGATACCCATCTTGTCGTCGTCGAGCGGAATGAAGTCGTAGAAATCCCCTCCGACCTCCCGTGCCGCCTGGTAATAAGAGGCGAACTGGAAGCCCTCGAATTGCGGCATCTCCTGGGGCAGAAAGCTCAACTGGATGCTCGCGGCAAACGCAAGATCCTGGTCAATCTGCTGTTTTCTCATCATTTCGCGATGCAGGCGCGCATTTTCGATGGCAACTGCGGCGTTGTTGCAAAAAAGGCTGATCGTCTCTTCGTCTTCCGAGTTGAAAGGACTGCCGTCCAGCTTGTTTATTATCTGCGAAACGCCGATCACGCGGTCCTTTATCTTCAGGGGAACGCACAGGATGGAGCGGGTTCGGTATCCGGTCATTTTATCGAACTCCCGGCTGAAGCGCGAATCGGAGTACGCGTCCTCTATCAGGACCGGTTCGCCTGTTTCGAAGACATGCCCCGCAATTCCCTGCCCTTTCCTGATGCGGACTTTCCCCGTGAGCATATGCGCAACCGGCCCCTGGGCGACCTCGAACACCAGCTCTCCGGTCTTCTCGTCCACCAGCATGAGGCTGCACGCATCTGCATTCAGTATGGACCTCGACGTGGTCATGATGTTCTGGAGCACCTCATCGAGTTCGAGGCTGGAGTTTATCAGGCTGGATATCCTGAAACACTCCTTAAGGTTCTCGAGGCGCCGGACCAGTCTCCCGCCTTCCGAGGTCCCGCCGGCGGCCGGACTTCCAGTTGGGAACTCATCATCCCGGGCTACTTGTTTTTTTGCAGTTCTCATAGGATTCGGCTAAAAGTCGCAGATCATGGATAATGGTGCGAACGGAAACGTCATTATGAATGCTACACCGGCAAGAGTCAAACAGTCCGGTTCGATCCGGGAGAGCAGGGATTGAAATAGTCATTGGAAAAGGAATTGCGCCGGGGAGTGCACGAGCCTTCCCCGGCATGGCGGAAGCCGGCCGAAAGACGACAGCGGCCGGAGTTCTTTCCGGATTAGAGTTCCCAGCCGCCGCCGAGAGCTTTATAGAGTGCAACGAGGTTCGTCGAAACGTTCTGGTCGCTGATGGCAAGCTGCTCCTGGGACAGGAACAGGGTCCGCTCGCTTTCGAGCACCCGCAGAAAGTCCACAAGACCTCTCGAATAGAGTTCGCTCGAAATCTCGTACGCCCGCTCACTCGACTGGACCGACTCGACCAGCGACTGTCTCCTGACCTGCTCACGCGAATAGGCGGCCAAGGCGCTTTCCACGTCCTTCAAAGAGGTCAGTACCGCTTTCTCATAGGTGCCGAGCGCCTGTTCGGTTCTGGCCTTCATCACCTCGATATTTGCCCGGGTGGCCCCCGCATTGAAAACATTCCAGTTTATGGTCGGTCCGAAGCTCCACACCGAACTGTTCGATTTCACGAAATCCCCGAGGCTCATACTCGCCTGGCCGAAATTCCCCGTGAGTGAAAACCGGGGATAGAGGTCGGCAGTTGCCACCCCGATTCGGGCCGTGGCCGCGGCAAGCTGCCGTTCAGCCCGGCGCACGTCGGGCCGGCGGCGCAAAAGATCGGAAGGCAGTCCAACCGGCACCTCAGGGGGAATACCCGGAATGGGGGCCTGTTTCAGGAGTTGGTCGACGAGGGCATCTGGCGGCAGGCCAAGCAGAGTTGCAAGCTGGTAGATGGACTGCCTGATGGTTGTCTCGATGGTCGGAACCGTTGCCTCCGTATTGGCAAGCTGAGCCTTTGCCTGGGCAACGTCCAGTTCGCTGCTGAGACCGGCCTCGAACCGCACCCTGGTCAATTCGAGCGTCTTGCGCTGCGTTTCGATATTCTTGTTCGATATATCCAGGCGGAGCTGCGCGCCGCGAACGGTGAGATAGTTCACCGCGACTTCGGAAAGCATCGTCACCATCGTATCGCGGTAGTTTTCCTCCGAAGCCTCGATATCCGCCGCTGCCGCCTCGACCGATCGCCGTATCCCTCCGAAAATATCGATTTCCCAGCTGGCGTCGAAGCCGCCCTGGTATAAATCCTGGGCATAGTTGAAGGAACCGCCGACGCCGGGCTGTGGAGGAGGCGTTCCCAGGGTGGCATCCAGGCTAGGTCTTGTCCGGGTGTAGCTGGCGCTGCTGTTGAGCGTCGGGAAGAGGCTCGAAGCCGCAATGGTTCTCTGGGCTCGCGCTTCTCGAATCCTCGCGTAGGCTATCTTGAGGTCTTTATTTGTCTTTTCTGCCTGCTGCACCAAAGAGTCCAGCTCGGGATCCTTGAATACGATCCACCAGTGGGTGATATCCTGAGGCGCACTCGTGGCGGCGGTCTTCGACGCTTCGACCCATTCCTTCGGCATCTCTTCTTTGGGCTGCTTGTAATCGGGACCAACCATGCAGCCGGTCAGGGCAAAGCACAACATTGTCGCGGTCGCGACCGATAAACGGCAACGGGGAAATCTATCCATCAAATACTCCGGGAATGCAATCGGGTCAAAAGCCGTACACAGTCTCTTTTGAGGCAAGTGTATATGTCCCGGACCGGTATTTTGTCAAATTTTATCGCCTGTCCGGAAAAGGCTTGAATAAAATAGTGATACGGGCGCAGTATGTAAGTGAAAGTAAAGCGCCCGGCATAGCGTTTGAGAGTACAAGAGTTTTGAGCTTCCGGGACATTGGTCTGCAATCAAATAGCAGCAGTAAAACGTGCCGGGGCAGTCATTGCTCGGTAAAAGACCATGTTCTGCATGCGTTTCTACCCGGTCCCGCCCCCTTTCACGGTCCGGACCCCGAAAGGATCTGATGTGGAATGCATTCTGGTAGGCACCGGCGGAATGATGCCGATGCCGTACAGATTACTCTCCTCCATGGCCGTAAGACTCGACGGCAAAATATACCTGTTCGATGCCGGCGAGGGGACCCAAATCAACTGGAAGCGGGCGCGTATCGGACTGAGGGGTCTGAATCTCATTGCCGTAACCCATCTGCATGCCGATCACTGCCTGGGCATCCCGGGAATGATGATGCTCAAGGCCCAGATGGACGATCCCACCCCCCTGACGATCATCGGCCCGCCGGGGACTGAAGACTTCATCATGCAGACCCGGCGCACCCTCGAATACCAGGTCGGCTTCCCCGTCAAATTCATTGAATGGCCGGCGGACAACTCCGGGGTCGCTTACCGGGACGAGCACGTCAGAATCCTGTGGGAGCCGCTGAAACACACCCGGTTCTGCCTCGGCTACAGACTCGAAGAACTGGAGAGGCCGGGGAAATTCGACCCCGAGCGGGCCCAACGCTTCGGCGTCCCGCGCGGCCCGATGTGGGGCAAGCTGCAGGACGGAAACCCCGTCACCACCCCTGCGGGAAGAATCGTTCAGCCCGACGATGTCCTCGGCCCTCGGAGAAGGGGCAGACATATAGCCTATGTCGTCGATACGCGGCCGGCCCCGGGCATCTATTCCCTGTGCAAAGACGCAGATTTGATTTTTCTGGAAGGCATGTTCCTGTCCGAACATTCCGAGCATGCAGAGCAGAAGGGACACCTCACGGCAATCGAGGCCGCAAAGATAACCGCC
Source organism: Pseudomonadota bacterium (assembly GCA_023442755.1). GTDB lineage: Bacteria > Desulfobacterota > Syntrophobacteria > Syntrophobacterales > Syntrophobacteraceae > SbD1. The sequence goes on from JAEZXS010000154.1 coordinate 7,611, forward strand.
CGGTCCGGAGCGGCACGCGCCGTTCTCGTTCATATCAGCCCCCGCTATGAAAACAGCGAACTGCCAAAGCTGGAAGAGGAAGCAAAAACGAAGTTCGATTCTATCAGGGTGGGAAGGGACCTGGACGTTTTTGAGGTCAAGCTGCCCGATTGATGCTTCCGAGCAAGGCGATCCTCGAAGAATGAGGAGATGCTGAAATGGAAAAAGCCCTCTAAGGGGTCGAGGGCTTTTTCGTTTTGCGTGTGGTGCAACTGCGGTCGATTTGCATTTTAGAGGAGTCGGCCAGCCGGAAGGTTCAGCTTTCTTTCGATCCTTCCAGCATATTTCGCAGCCGGGCCTGTTCGGCCCTCGCTTCTCTTAACCTCTTCTCAAGCTCCTCTCTGCGCGACGGATCGGATTTTTCCAATCCCTCTTCGAGCCGTTTGACTTCATTCATCACCCGGTAGAGCGCAGAAGCCACAATCCTAATACTCATACGGAGGTTTCATTTTCATTTTTCGAAGCATTGTCCATGAGGCGCCATCGGTCTTGAAAAGGCCTACCTTCGAGTATATTCACCATAGGCTGGGATGAAACGTTCTCTTGAACCCGAAGGTAAACGCAGTGCGTATCCGGAATTGGGAGGCATCGTGTTCTGGCGTAATGACGGATTGAGTTCCTGGAGTTGACTGACCGGCACATCGATCCATTTGGCAACATCTTCCAGTTTGATGGAAGTTTTGACCATGACGGGATCGAAGCCCTTAGGCTTACAGTATTTGGGACTCTCAAATCCATAAATTTCCGGCTCGCGCATGATTTTCATCACTGCGAGCACTTTGGAAACATACACCCTCGAGCGCGCGGGCAGAGACTTATGCCCGTTAAGCACCCAATCCTTTGCGCAGCGATTTGCTGCGCTAATAACCGGCCTGCTTCCCGCATTGTACGCGGCAAGCGCCATACACCATGAGCCGTGCTGTTCGTAAAGAGTTTTCAAGTACTTGGCGGCAGCCTTCGTCGACTTGATCGGGTCGCGTCTTTCGTCGACCCATCGATCAACCTTGAGCCCAAGGTTTTTGGCTGTGGACGCCAACATCTGCCAATAGCCACCCGCTCCTCTATATGACGCAGACCTTTCGAAATGGCTCTCGATGAAAACGATTGCGACCATCTCTCCAGGTACTCCATGGCTTTCAAGAATTTCCGTCATTTGCGGGACACAAATTTTCGATCTTTCCATGGCCTCGGTAAAAGTCCTTCGGCCCTGTCCCTGGTAGAAGCGAATGTACTTTTGAATGAGTGGTTCATTGATGGGTATCTGGATTCTGTTTCTCCAAAGCACCGCGGGGGTTCCCTTAACAGCATCAGGTGGAAGCGGCAGGGCAACCGATGAACCATGAACTTCCGATCTCGCTGAGTCGTGAGAGCTTGACAAGGCCGCCAAAACTCCTGGAAATTCACTGCTCTCGGCTCTTGCCTGCGCGTGGAGCATGAAAATGAACAGGGAAAAAAACACTAACACAACGGCCCGTAACATAGTATTACGTTCGTGGCCGGTACGAAATCCCCCCAGTTGGTGCCTCCAGAGGCTTGAATCAGGCGCCATACTGGTTCTCCTCATTATTTCAAAGAAAACCTACGGCCCTCACGGATACCCGTAAGAGTTTTAGGATGGCCCCATTTGTACCAAACGCGGCGGATAAACGCAAAGTGCAGAAATCAGGATTATCCGGGGTTAACCCGTATTATCCCCGAAATGAGCCGAAATATCTGTGCTCAGGGATATATCCGAAAAGATAGCCACAGATGCGGACAAAAAGGGATAAGCTTGACTTGCTTTGGTCTGAACTGGAGGGTTTTGATTATCGTTTTTCGCACAATCTTTATCTTATGTGATAAATCGCAATCTCTCGCCTCTTTTCGTAGTTATTCCATAAGTGCCCGCCATCACAAAGTAATCTCCCGCTCTAAAACCCGCCGGTTACACCGGTTTCCACAGGTATAAATATCCCCCCGAATGCCACTCGTCCAAACGCCCGGATTCGGCTATTCTTGACATAGCAACCCGAGTTTCCTAAACTGATGGACTTGGGTCCGATCCAGAAGAATCTCCGGGGACTCCCCCGTATAGAAAGCAGACATACATGGCCGGCGCAAGAAACCTCAAAACCTATAGAAACCTCGGCATCATCGCCCATATCGATGCGGGCAAGACAACCGTTACGGAGCGGATACTCTACTACACGGGCCGCTCCCACAAGATGGGTGAAGTCCACGACGGGACGGCCGTCATGGACTGGATGGAACAGGAGCAAGAACGCGGCATTACCATTACCTCCGCCGTTACCACCTGCCTGTGGCGCGACTACGAAATTCACCTTATAGATACTCCCGGCCACGTCGACTTCACGATCGAAGTCGAACGCTCCCTGCGCGTGCTGGACGGTGCCATCGCCGTGTTCTCCGGCGTCGACGGCGTCGAACCCCAGTCGGAAACCGTCTGGCACCAGGCTGACCGCTACCACGTTCCCAAGATCGCCTTCGTCAACAAGATGGACCGCATCGGGGCCGATTTCCAGAATACGGTAAAGCAGATCGAGGATAAGTTCCGGACCATTCCGCTTCCCCTCCAGCTTCCTCTCGGCGCGGAATCGGATTTCAGGGGCATCATCGACCTGGTGAACATGCGGCAGATCACCTGGCTTGACGAGACGCTGGGAGCCGAGTTCGAAATCACCGATATTGACTCCGCGATGAAACCCTCGGCGATTGAGGCTCGTGAGAACCTGGTCGCCAAACTCGGCGAATTCGACGATGAACTGATGGAGCACTACCTGGAAGGCAACGAAATCTCCAGCCAGGAACTCATCCGGGTAGTCAGAAAACTCACCCTGGAACTCCGAGCCGTTCCCGTTCTGTGCGGAAGCGCCCTGAAAAACAAGGGAGTTCAGCCCCTGCTCGACGCCATCGTCGATTTTCTCCCTTCGCCTCTCGACATCCCGCCCGTCGAAGGCATAAACTCTCAGACCAAAGCGGTCGAACAGCGCCAAAACAGCGAACAGGAACCGTTTTCCGCGCTTGCCTTCAAAATTTACATGGATCAGGGACGCAAACTTACCTACGCGCGCATCTACTCCGGAAAGCTCCGGGTGGGCGACGACATCCTGAACGTATCGAAAGGCGTGCGCGAAAAAGTCTCGCGCATTTTTCAGATGCATGCCAACAAGCGGGAGCGCGTGGAGCAGTCCGGGGCCGGGGACATCGTCGGCATCCTCGGGCTCAAAACGGCAGCCACCGGCGATTCTCTCTGCGATCCCGGCCGTCCCATCCTGCTCGAACCGGTCGATGTCTATGAACCGGTCATCTCGATCGCCGTTGAAGCCCAGACCCGCGGCGAGCAGGAAAAACTCTTCGACAGCCTCTCGAAGCTTTCCGAAGAGGACCCCACCTTCCGCTTTGCGGAAAACGCCGACACCGGGCAGATTATCGTCAGCGGCATGGGAGAACTCCACCTCGACGTCGTTTTGAACCGCCTCGAGCGGGATTACCACGTTTCCGTATCCGCCGGAAAACCGCAGGTCGTCTACCGCGAAACCATCAGCCAGGCGGCGGAGGGAAGCGCCGTGTTCGACCGCGAAATCGGCGGAGCCCGCCATTACGGCATGATTCAACTCCACGTTGCACCGCGGCCGAGGGGCCAGGGCAATTCCGTCGTCATGAAAATCCGGGACGAATCCATTCCGGATATGTGTGTCCCGGCTATCGAACAGGGACTCCAGGAGGCCTTCACCAGCGGCACCCTGGTCGGCTATCCCGTGGTGGATATCGAAGCCACCGTCTTCGGGGGCTCGTTTCAGGAAGGGGTGTCCAGCGAACTGGCCTTCCGGGTTGCTGCCTCAATGGCTTTTCGCAACGCCTTCGACCAGGCTTCGCCCATCATGCTCGAACCCTACATGTCGGTGGAAGTGCTCGTTCCCGATGAATTCCTCGGTGAAGTGCTGGGCGACATCAACATGAGGAAGGGGCGCGTGGAAAGCATCACCGCGCGCAAAGCGATACAGGCGATCACGGCAGTAGTGCCACTGTCGAAGATGTTCGGCTATTCCACCGCCCTGCGGTCTTCGACCCAGGGACGGGCGACTTTTACGATGCACTTTTCCCACTATGATGCTGCGTCCCAGTCGTAGTCTTCCTTTCTTATTTTCTTGATTTCAATGCCGGTTTGTTATAAACTGTTTTGATTCTGGTCTTGTTTGTCCGGACACCCGGACAGCAGGCCGGTCATTTTAGAACCTCTTTTCACTTCGAGAGGCTATTTCGAAAGGCAGGTGAATCATTGGTGAGTACGGAGGCGGAACCGAAAGAAAGCATAGAGAAAAAGATTCGCAAGCTGCGAAAGGATTTTCAGAAAAACGTTCAGCCCGTTTTGCGCCGGCACAACTACTACCTCTCCAAGGGAGAGCGCAGGCGAATCAAGAAGAAAAAAGCTATCAAGCGCATTCAGCGCCGTGAGCGCCGTTTGATGCGGTCTGCATGACACATGCGGCTCTGCCCGCAATCTGCGGCTGATCGATTTACCTCAGCCGCCGGCCGGCTCTGTTTATCATCCTGCCTTATATAGATATCGATCCCGGGGGACTTTCCTCCGGGATTTTTTTATGCGGGGACAAATCGTATCCGTCGGAGAGGTCCCGCCAGGCCGGACCGCGATTGGGCAATCGGAGTGCGCCGATACATGCCGGATCATCGACTTCTTTTTCGCTCGCGAAGCTTCCCAAACTTGCTTGCTCCTGCGTATCGCGGATTTCCGATCTCCGGCTCGATTCCCTGCAGCCCGCCTCCCGGTGAGCCTTTCCCAAGCGCACGAAGGAGCAACCGGACCGGCCCGGAAATTTTCAAACCCGTTGAAACCGTTGAATTGCGCTGAGAATGATTGATTAGGGTTGAGCAAGGTTGAAATTCGGCGTTGATTTTAACCGGTTTGCGGGTTGCCGGACAAAAGAAGGAGTTCCCACGGGGACGCGGAAGGCGGAAAGCGTGAGCGGTTCAGCTTTTCCGGGCGCACTCCGCGTCCGGCGGTATCCGTGCTTGCTTATCCTGACTCGGTTATTTTTTTTCAAAGATCCCCCGGGCAATTCGCCCCTGATTCGGCGGGATTCCTGCCCTCGGGTCAGACTCGTATCGGATGATCGTTTCAGGTAGGGATAATTTGGATGGCCGTTTTTCGAGAGGGAGAGGAATTTTCTTTTAATCCCGGGCAGACCCTTTTCGGCACGGTGGAATTTGCGTCACTCATCACCGTCACACTTCACCCTCTTCGCCCGATTTGCCATTTTCAAGGGAATAGGCGCGAAGAAGAACGAACTTCCTGAGGATTGGAGGAGAGTCCCAGCACCTTGTGGGAGCGGCTTGCAGCCGCAATGTCTTTGTTCTCACGCAAAGCGCGGGACCAGCCGCAAAGAAAGAACTTCAGTCGTTCGAAGGTATTGGAGCGCGTCGCCCCTTACTTGAAATTCCGCGCGTTCTGCCGGATAGCGTTCATGGGAAGTCTTTTACCGGGACAATCCGTGCGCGCACCGCCCACCTCGCCATGCCCCATGATGCATCCGCTCTGGATATGGTAGTAGCTGCTGAGTGTTTTGAGCAGGAAAGAGAGCGCCTGCATCTGGTTGGGCGTCGGAGTGTCGACATCGAAATTGCCCACCAGGGCCACCCCTATCGCCTTTTCGTTCATTCCCGCCGCTTTGCAGTGCGCGCCGTTCTGCTGCCGAATCCAGCGGGGTGACATTTCGATCTGCCCGTCGCCTTTGCCCATGGTTCCATTGTCTATGAGAAAATGATACCCGAGTCCGTTCCAGAATCCCCGTTCCCCGTGAGACCGGTTTATCGTCTTGGCATTCCCGGTATCGGTGGCGGTATGGTGGACTATGATGTATTTCCACTGGCCGTTCGCATAGAGATTGACGATCTGCCGCTGCATCCTGGCGTTGGGAATCGTAAGCATCCTGCCGATCTTCAATTCCTCGCCCGGCCTCAGCCCGTTTGCGGCGTAGATCGATTCCGGCGTCACATCGTACATGCGCGAAATACGCCACACCGTCTCCATCGGCCCCACCTCATGGGTGATCGTTCTCGGGCCTCCGTGGAAGGTCAGGCTTTTTTCGACGGTTTCAGGAGCACCGGGCCGTATTCTTTCCTGGCGAGCGGAGGGAACAGGGGATGGTTCAGCCTGATAGGGTATGTAACAGGTTTGTTTGGCACAACCCGCCGCAATCACGATAAGAAGCAGCAACAGCAGGATCGACGCCATTCTTGAAAAGCGGACATCCGAAACCATATATGCCATACAAGCAGCTTAACATGAGATGATAAAGGCCATGCGGGCCCAGCCCGGCCATTCATATTTATCTATCTTCGTCCCGTTTGCAAGCGCCATTTACTTGGCGCCCGAGAGAGCTTCGGAAATCTTGGCGGCCTTTTTGACTTCCATGAGAGAAAGTATTGCCGCGGCTTCATCAGGAGTCATCGTGGATATTATTCCCATGACCAGCTTGTCGTCGAGGTTGTCCAAAAGCTTTGCGGCTTCCTTAGGCTTCATGGTCCCGTATATCTTTGAGAGACTGCGCACTTTGGCGCCCGTGTTCTCCTGCTTTTCCGCCCGCGCTGCCTGGATGTCTTTCTGGATCGCCAGGAGGTCCTTTACCTTCTGCTCGACCTCCTTCTCTATTCTCGCCAGCCGCTCTTCTCTCTCTTTCAGCTGCTCCTCCCTTTTTCGGATGTCCTCTTCCTTCTGCTGGAGGGCGCAGATTGCATCGACAGTGGAATTATCCATCTGCGGCTTTTGAGGGGCTTTGGCGTTCTTGTCGGACGGCACCTGTGCCGCATACGTTTCAGAGACTATCCCCGGACTGGTGTTGACGACTGCCGCTTCAGGGGAGCCCCCGGGAGCGGTGGTTTCCTGCGTCGCAACAGTGGGTTCCCGCGCCGGAAGCGAGCTTCCAATCGTTATTGCAAGCTTTACCAAAAGCATTGCTATGAGCGCACAAAGGGCGATGGGAATCAGGCGCGAACCCCTTCTTCCGCTTTCCATCGATTTCCTCTCCTTCAAACTGAACTGCGGTCCCGGTAATCCTTGAGTACGGCAACCTCATCGAGTCTTTTCTGATCCTTGCGGGCCTGGAGGAGCTTGTATGACTCCTCGGCGGTGCTCTCCATGTTTTCGAGCACCTTGAAAGCCATGTGGCACTCCATTACGTACTGCTTGCACTGTTCCGCTTCCTGTGCGGCCTTTTCCAGTTCCACATTCAGCTTAAGCAATTCGCGTTCCAGAAACTCGATGTAATTCTTGAAATGAAGGTACCGTGACGCCTCCATCCCCTGTTTCTGCTCGGACTCGCACAACTCCGATTCCGTCCGGATCTTGTCCTCCGCCCGGTAGATGCGGGCCTGAATTTCCCTTCTCAGCGTTTCTGCAATCGCCAGGGCGGACTGGGCTTCCTGCAGTTTGAACTTTCTGTGTCGCATCAATGGCTTGAGACGAAATCGAAACGGCATTTCCTATTTCCTTTCTCTCATATACGATCGGAAATCAGGCCAGCATTGTTTCCAGAATCCTCATCGAATCTTCAATCGAGCACTTCTCATCAACAGGCTGCTGCAAATATTGGTTGACTCTGTCGATCATGTCGATGGCATAATCCGTTTCCGCATGACTTCCGCGCACATAGGCGCCTATACGGATCATGTCCTCGCTGTTTTTGTAGTCTGAGAGGATGCGCATGAGACGGGAGACGAGTTCTTTGCCATTGGCGGAGAGCAGTCGATCCGTCAAACGGCTGACGCTTCTCAGGACGTCAATGGCAGGGAAGTGCCTTCTCTGGGCAAGTCCCCTGTCCAGCACGAAATGCCCGTCGAGAATCGATCGCAGTGTGTCGGCCACGGGGTCTTCCATGTCATCGCCTTCAACCAGCACGGTGTAGAGCCCCGTTATGGATGCGGAACCGAAATTGCCGGAGCGCTCGAACAGGCGCGGCAGAAGGCTGAATACGCTTGGGGTGTATCCTTTTGTCGTAGGCGGCTCTCCGGCCGCCAACCCTATCTCCCGCGCGGCCATGGCCAGTCGTGTCGCGGAATCCATCATAAACAGGACGTCCTTGCCCAGATCGCGAAAGAACTCGGAAATTGCGCAGGCGAGGAATGCACCGCGAAGGCGCACCGTTGCAGGCTGGTCGGAGGTGGCCACAATGACAACGGAACGCTCCAGCCCCTCGGGGCCGAGATCCTTCTCGATAAACTCGTTCACCTCCCTGCCCCGCTCGCCGATCAGGGCGATAACGTTCACGTCCGCCGCCGTGTATCGCGCCATCATGCCGAGAAGGGTGCTCTTGCCGACTCCCGACCCGGCAAAGATACCTATTCTCTGCCCCTTGCCCACGGGAAGGAGTGCATTTATGCACCGCACTCCAATGTCGAGCTGTTCGTCGATCACCGGGCGGTCCAGCGGGTTGGATACCTGTCCTGCAAGCGGGTAGTATACATGCGACGAAATCGGTTCGCCGCCGTCAAGCGGCTGCCCCAGGCCGTCGAGGATGCGCCCGAGCATCGCCTCGGAAACCATTACCCTGCTCGCCTCCTCGTGCACCTCCACGAGGCTTCCGGGCCGCAGTCCGCTCAGTTGCGTCAACGGACTCAGTTTTATTCGGCTGGACTGGAATCCCACGACCTCGGCAAGTATGGGCTGAGGCGATCCGGGATTTATTATCCTGCAGATATCCCCCATGGCGGCGTCGAGCCCATCGGCTTCGATGAGATCGCCCGTGAGTTGCACGACTTTTCCATACCGCCTCCAGATCGGGCACGCGCTCAGATCGGGGTATTCCGTTTCGAGTTTCAGATAGTCGTCACTGTTCATCGTTCTTCTCATCGGAAACCGGCCCTGACTCATTTGCATCCGCCAAATAGTTGTCGAGCAATTCGAACCGGGTCTCGATGGACGAATCCAGCAGCTGAATATCGTTTTCCACCCTGCACCCTCCGCGTCCGAGGGTATTGTCCGGTTTGAGCGTAAAGCGCTTTCCCCTGGGAGCGATTACCAGGTCGGCCCGTTTTTCCATGAACTCCAAGTCGAGAGGGTTGAGATAGACGGTAAGGGAGGTGTTTTCCGCGGCTTCTCCGAGGAGCGCCCGCACGACGATTCCGACGGCTTCTGGCGAGATGCAGAGTTCCTGATTTACGATATGTCGCGCTATTTTCATGCTCGTAGCAACAAGCCAGTTCCGGTAGTCTTCAAATATCTTTTCGGGCAGCGATTCCAGATTCTCCGCCTGGCGCTCCAATTGGTTTTTGATCACCTGTATGGTTTTCTGCCCGTATTCCAGCCCGTCCCTTTCGCCCTGGGCGAAGCCCTTCGCATAGGCATCCTTCTCGATGTCCTGCGCCTGGCGCTCCAGTTCGAGAAGCCGCCTGCGGTAAGTATCTTCGAGGCTGACTTCCGGCTCGGCCGGAGGCGCCTCATCGACTGCGGCCTCTTCCGGATTCGGCTCCGGCTCGGGCTCTTGTTCCTCCTCATGCGGCATGCCCTGCCCGTCGTCGATGAGAGGAAAACCGAAAGTCTCTATTTCCGGCTCCATCGATTTCTTGAGCAGATTAGACAAGGGGTTCTCCGCCTTCCTTGCCGCTCAGCATGAGTTTGCCTTCCTTCTCCAGCCGGCGCGCCACGTTCAGAATGCTTTGCTGTGCCGCTTCGACCTCGCTCAACCTTGCGGGCCCCATCATGCTCATGTCTTCCTGCAGCATCTGAGCAGCACGCTGGGACAGGTTCTTGAATATCTTCGTCTTGAGTTCTTCCGAGGCCGTCTTGAGCGCCATCGTAAGCTCTTCGTTCCTGACTTCCTTGAGCAACTCCCGAATGCCTGCATCGTTGACGTTCATGAGATCGTCGAAGACAAACATCAGCTTCCGAACCTTTTCTGCCAGTTCGGCATCGGATTCTTCCAGGAACTGCATAATGTTGTCACCGGTTCTGCGGTCGGAGTGGTTGAGAATCTCCGCCACGACCGAAACACCGCCGATCAGCTGCCCCTGTTTGCCGACCGATGAAAGCTCCTTTTCGAGCACTTCGTCCACCTCGGCAATCAGGTCCGGCGGAACGGCTTCCAGGGTAGCGACTCTCTTTACGATCTCGTATTGGAGCTGCTCCGGGAGGAAGCTGAGGACCTGGCTCGCTTTCTGATGGCCAAGGTGTGAGATGATGATGGCAATGGTCTGCGGATGCTCGCCCTTTATGAAACCCGCCAGCAGTTTGGCATCGATGTCACGGAGGTGCTTGAAAGGAAGCTTGGATCGCTCCTCATCCATCTGTGAGATGACTTCCTTGGCCTGGTCCATCTTCATGACGCTCGGCAGCAGGTTCCGCAGGAACTCGTCCCCGGCGATATGGATCCCCCCCTCGACCTGGAACAGGGAAGTGAACTCCTGCAACAATTCATCATAAGTTTCCTTCTTCACTCCCTGGATCGAAGACATGAGCGTGCTGAGCTGCTTTATCTCCGCGGTCGTCAGGTTCTTGAGAATCATGGCCGATGCTTCCTCCCCGAGAGAAAGCAGGGCCATTGCAGCCTTCATGGGTCCGTTCAACTTCTGGGGGCCGTTCGCCATCTATTTCTATGCCTCTTCTTTCAACCACGCTCTGATGATTTCCGTTGCCTTTTCAGGGTTATACTTTACCAATGCCGAAGATTTCTTTCGAATTGAGTATTTGTCGGCGGGCTGTTCCAGCAGCAGCGACGAAATCGGGTCCTCCGTCCCGGCCGGCAGGGCATCCTGGCCCGCGGAAGGAGCGGGGAGTTTTGCCTGCGCCGCCTCGGCGGTCAGCTTCTGGAATCTGCGCATCAGGGGCCGGATCACGAAGAACAACACAACAAGGATCAGGCAGATATTGAGCAGCAGCTTCTGATAGCTTTTGGCGAGTTGGATCCATTTATTTTCGGCGGTCTTTCCTCCGTCGCCGCCCATATCGGATGCGAAGGGAATGTTGGAAACCGTTATCTGGTCCCCTCTTGTTTCATTGTAGCCGACCGCCTTCTTGACCAGTTCCTCTATGTTTTTCATCTCATCGGGCGTGCGGGCAACATACGTCGGTTTCGCCTTGCCGTCCTGGCCCGTTTTCGTCTCGTAGTGGCCGTCAACGATAACCGCCACCGAAATCTTTTTGACACCACCGGGCATCTGCACGATCTGCCTGCTGGTCTTGTTGATTTCGTAGTTGACCACTTCCCGCTGACGGTTGAACTGTTTGCCTTTCTGACCGCCCTCGCCGCCCTGCGGAGAATTCTGCAGCAGCTTTCCTTCCAGGTTGATCGGAACGTCAGGATTCCCCTTGGCTCCCAGTTCTTTTCCTTCCGACGCCTCCGTGCTTCTCTGCTGACTCCTGATTACCGCGCTGTCGGGATTGTACGACTCTTCGGCTATCTGCACCTGGTTGAAGTCGAGGTCCAGGTTTGCGCGCGCAAGCACGCGATTGTGACCCAGCACCTGTTCCAACATGGTCTGGATCTTCTGCCGCATGTCTTCTTCCATGCGCTGCTTGCGTTCGAGCTGGATATTGCTGATCTGCATCGACTGCTCGGGAGGATTCTTCTTGTATAGCACCTGGCCGTCGGTGCTCATCACCGTTATCCGGTCTTCTTCGAGCCCCCTGACGGTAGCCGCCACGAGGTGGACGATCCCCTGGAGCTGTTTCTGTTCGATGCGTGTTCCCGGACGCAGCTTCAGCACGACCGCGGCGCTGGGCGGCTTGTTGTCTTCCTTGAACAGGCTTTCTTCGGGCAGAACAAGATGAACCCGGCTCTCCAGCACCTCGCTCATTCCATTGATGGTTCTGGCCAGTTCCCCCTGGAGAGCGCGCTGGTAGTTGATCTTCTGGACGAAATCGGTGCTGCCGAGCTTTTGCTGGTCGAAAATTTCAAAACCGGCGCCCGCTCCCTTGGGAATGCCTTCGGCAGCCAGTCCGAGCCGTGTTTCGTAAAGCTGGTCCTTCGCCACCTCGATGCTTCCATCCGAGATGCGGTAGGGAATCTTCTTTGCCTTGAGCGACTGGGTGATTTCCCCCATATCGCTCTGAGACAACCCCGAATAGAGCATCGTGTAATCGGTTCTGTTTGTCAGGTATACGAGGCCGACAAGAGAACCGATGAGCACTGCAGCCCCGCCGGCATACAGAATCCGCTGCGGGACGGTCAGACCCAGTAAGAACTCTTTGAGCTTTTCAAAATACTGGAGCACGGAATTCATGGTTGCGGAGCTACCTCAGTCGGCAAGGGTTAGAACTGCATGCGCATCATTTCGTTGTAGGCTTCCAGAGCCTTGTTGCGGAACTTGGTGAGGTACCGCAAACCCACTTCCGCTTTTTCCAGGGTGATCATTGTCTCGTGAATATTCGAGCCGGTGACGGACCCTTCCGCCATTGCCTGGTCCGCCTGCGTCTGGAGATGGCTGACTTCTCCGACCCTGGTTGCGAGCTGGTCTGCGAAACTGCCCACGCCCGCACTGACGGAACCGGTCTTTTGCGTCTTGGGCGCTGCTGCGTCACTGAGGTTGCGGATAATCGGGTCGATACGCATACGATGCTCCTGGGCTATTTACCGATTTCGAGCGCTTTGACCGCCAGTTGCTTGGTCGTGTGGAGCGCCGCAAGATTCGCTTCGTAGGACCTGCTCGCAGTGATCAGGTTCGCCATTTCTTCCACCGGATTGATATTGGGCAGCATCACCATCCCCTGGGCATTGGCATCCGGATGGCCCGGGTCGTACACTTCGCGGAAATCGCGCTTGTCGGGTATGATATCCGTCACCTCCACCCCGCTTGGCCCCCCGCCCATGGCGGCGTTCAACTGACCGGCGAACCCGTTTTCATCACCCGTTGCCTCGTAGATAAGGGTCTTTCTCGAGTAGGGTCCCCCTTCGGACGTTCTCGAAGTGTTAATGTTGGCCAGGTTTGAGGAAACCACGTTTATCCAGGTGCGGTTGGCCGTCAAACCCGACGCACTGATCCTCATCGTGGAATCAAAGTCCATCATGCACCTCCATCATCAATTGCCAGTTTCAACATGGAGAATTTCTTGTTCAACATGTTGACCATGTATTGATATTCAATGCTGTTTTTTGCGAGTTTGACCATTTCGTTGTCCAGATCGACCGGCCCGGCTTCGAGCACCTGCGGATTCGTCATCGCAGACACCGGGTCGTCCGGGGCCAGGTGAGAACCGTTTGACCGGACCATCTGTAAAACGTGCTCTTCGAGTGACTCGCGCAGCGCGTTGTCGAAGGTAACCGCCTTGGCGCTGTAGCCGGGCGTATTGATGTTGGCCAGATTGCTCGAAATCAGTTTCTGGTTCAGCGAATTCAGGCTCAGCCTGTCTTCCATCAGTTGCACTGTTCGATCGAATGCGACCCCGTTACTCATACTCGAGACTCCTTTCTGGTTTGATCCCTCAATGGAGCAAATCTCATACCATCCTGAGCAAAGCCCACACGGCCGGCATTCCCGGCAGCCGCAAATGGGAAGCACGGCTTGCATCTTCAGGCGCAATGCCGCCGCGTTACTGAGCTCCTACGAGTTCACGGGGCTGAATCCGGTCTGCGGCGCTTGTGATGTTGACGGGGTATTCGGAAAAAGAAATGAGGCAGGGTTTACAAGTTGCGGTCAAAGAATTGACTACCGCCCAAAAGAAGACGGATTACAGCTCAATGCCCTGACGGTACTCGTTGAGCTTGTTTCGAAGAGTCCGCACGCTGATCCCCAGGATTTCTGCAGCCCGCGTTCTATTCCCCTCGAACGTAAACAGAGCCTTGTTGATCATGATCTTTTCCACCTCGGAAAGAGGCATGAGGGAAAACTCCTGCGCGGCGGGGGCCTCCTGCTCGTCCGGGTCGAGTATGACGGATTCCGGCTCGATGGCGGCACCATCTGATATGAGCACCGCCCGCTGCACGACGTTCTGCAGTTCGCGCACGTTTCCCGGCCAGGAATGGGCCTTCATTTTCTTCAGCGCTTCGGGAGCAAGGATCTTCTCCGCAAACCCGTTTTCCGACCTGTATTTTTCCAGGAAGAACTCGGCGAGCGGCAGTATGTCCCCGCTACGATCCCGGAGGGGTGGAATACGCAGCGGAATCACATTCAGGCGGTAGTATAAATCTTTTCTGAACCGGCCTTCTTTCACCAGTTCCTCTATTTTCAAGTTGGTGGTCGCGACCACGCGCACGTCGACCGGGACCGGGAATTTGCCCCCGAGCCTGTCGACTTCGCCTTCCTGGAGCACCCTGAGCAGCTTGGCCTGAAGGTGCAATGGGATTTCCGTCACTTCGTCGAGCAGCAGGGTTCCGGTATTCGCCAGTTCGAATTTCCCTTCCCTGTTCCTGATGGCTCCCGTAAAAGCGCCCTTTTCGTAGCCGAAAAGTTCGCTCTCCAGAAGGGTTTCGGGAAGCGCCGCGCAGTTGAGCGCCACAAAGGGCTTGTCTTTCCGTCCGCTTTCCTGGTGGATGTAGCGGGCGAAAAGCTCCTTCCCCGTCCCGCTTTCGCCCTGGATGAAAACGGTTGCGTTGCTTGGGGCGATTTTTCTCGCAAGGGCCTTGATGCCGCATAGCACCGGGTCGCGCGAGATTATAAAATCGTCAGCTTCCCGGGCAACCGGAGAACTTTCGACTTCCTGCGGGCCGTCCTCGATCATTTCGATCGTTTTTGCCAGCCGCTCCATCGGAAACGGCTTTATCCAGAAATCGTATGCCCCCTTCTTGACCGCGCTCACTGCATCGTCGAGTCGGGGTTTGCGGGTCAGGATTATGACGGGAACCGGAGGGACCATATTCTGTGCGGTTTCCAGGAATTCAAGCGTCTGAGCGGCATAACCGTTCATGTGCAGGAGCACCAGCCCCGGAGATTCCTTTTTCATCAGGTTCCTGGCCGATTTTGGCGAATCGGTGATGAAGCAGAGATGTCCCTGCTCTTTGAGAAAAGAGGAAACGATCCGGGCATCGGTTTCATCGGTTTCTATCACGAGTACGTTCATCTAGCTTCCTGGTTCCTGGAGTCATTTGCGCTAATTCTGCAAAACACCTTCGAAGCGCCGGAATTCCGCAGCGCTTCGGAGTTATTTCCCCCCCTGGCCCGACTGAGCCATCTGGATGCTGTTGAGCTGCTGCTGGGCAACAGCCGCCCAGAACGGGTGCTGCGTCCCTATGAGTTGGTTGAGATCCTCTATGGCCTTGTCCGGCTGCCCTGCCAAGAGGTAGAGCCGGGACAGTTCATACAGGAGTTCGTTCGTCTGGTCCTGCTTTGCAGAACTCAGAGCCACTTCCACCATCTCGGCCGCTTTGCCGTATTGCTTCAGGTCGCTGTAACACTTGCTCATCTTGATAAGACCCGCGCACCGGTTTACGGCATCCTCCGGTTTGAGCCGTTCCAGGCCTTTTTGCAGGACTGCGACGGCATCGTCGTATTTTTTCAACTCAAAGAGAGTGTACCCGTAGTACTGGAGGGAATTCGGGTCTGTCAGCTCGAACTCCTTCTGTTTCTGGACTATCTTGCCGAAATCTTTGGCAGCATCGGCGTACTTCTGATCGTTGTATGCAATATGGCCGAGAATTTCGGATTTTTTCAGGTCGTATGCCTCGCTTTGCACCTGTTTGCAAAACTGCGCGGCCTTGCTGTAATCGCCCGCCCGAAGCGCGTACAGAGCACATCGGAGCAGCATCTCGTCGTTTCTCTTCTTTGTGAGGACCCGGTCGTAAATCTCGAGCGCGCTGGGATAGAATTTCAGCGCGGCGTAGCTTTCGGCCACGCTTTCAAGAGTGTCGGGCGACTGTGAAGCGTCGAAAACCTGGCGGTATTTCTCGTAGAGCTGTACGACGCGCAGGAAGTTGCCTGATGCGAAGTTCTTTCTCACGAGTTCTACCAGAATGGTGTCCCGCAGATCGATCATATCGTTGCCGGGAGCTACTTCGGTCTTTCCCTGGAAGACATCCTCGACGATTTCCAGGCTTCGGGCCAGATTTCCTTTTTTCAAATTCAACGCCGACTGCTTGAGATAGACGATCTTCCTCAGGGTCGGCGAAAGGTCCTTTGAACGCAGGCCGTCGAGAATTCCGAGAGCCTGATCCAGGTTGGTTTTCTCCAGAAGCTCGGCCTTGCGTATCTTGCAGATCACGTCGCCCTGCGAATTGGCGTAGTATTTACCGACGAAGCCGTAGAGCTTGTTGGCTGTCGTGCTGTCCCCCTGGCTCAGAAAGGATTCGGCCAGCTTCGCGTAAACCATGTCCTGATCGGAGGCGCTCTGCTGCAGATTCGTATATCTCAGGAAATGTTCCTTTGCCTTGTCGAACATTCCCAGCGAGAACTCGGCCTCGCCAAGAAGGCGAATCACCTCGGGCTGGTTGTAGTGGAAGTCCGGATCGTTTGTAATGCACTGCGTCAACATGTCCAGCGCATCCTTGTTGGAACCGAGAAACTGGAGTTCCCGGCCCAACTCGAAGCTGGCGGCCGCTTTGTCTTTCTTGTCGCCTGCTGCCCGCAAAGCTGTTCGGAAGTCCTCCATGGCTTCGATGTAGGACTGGCGCTTGTTGGCAATATCACCGAGACCGATCCAGCAGCGTGAAACCACGGGCTGATCGGGCCATTCGGAAATCACCTGCCGAAAATACCTTTCCGCCTTGTTGTAGTTTCCCATCTGCCAATGCGCGTTGCCGATCCTGTACAACGCAGCGGGCGCGCGTGAAGTTCTCGGGCCGGCTTTTACGGCTGCGCCATATGCTTCGATGACTTCCGGACCGCACAGGACCAGGTTTCGAGAGCAGCTGTCATACTTGTCGTCGGCAACCTGATACATGGCGGAGGTCTGCATGTCGGCCTCGACGAACCCCCGGGGCTTCGGGGCCGGGCGTTCCGCAGCTGCTTCGGCTTTCTTCTTTTCTTCGGGGGCTGCAGCAGGCTTTGCCTGTTGCGGGACTTTGGGTCCGAAAAGTTCGTTCGTTTCTATTTTCCTGACTTCCACGACGACTATGGGCTTTTCTTTGGGCGCCGGTTCCGCACTCTTTGCCGCGGGGCTCAGTTCCAGGATAAGCGAATATCTCCCCGTCTTTTTTTCGGTTTCTACCTTATGGGTTACAACCGTACGCTTTTCCCTGAACAAAACTTCGAAGAAGTTGCCCTCTCTCCGAAATTTGACGTCTTTCACAAGAACCGAAGGGGCCGAATAGGATTTGTCCGGAATTTTGGCCGTCAACTGATTGAAAAATACGGATATTCCATCATCGGATGCCGGTCCCACCTGCTTAGGTCTGCCGCCCTCAGCGTCAAAAATCAAACGCGTGATTTTTCCTTTTGCGGCAACCCGAAAGCTTTTTATGTTGGTGGACGGGCCGTCCTCTCCCGCTGCCGTAAAAGGTGCTGAAATGAGGCCGGCAATAACACACAACAGGATATACAGGAACAGTTTTTCGTATGACTTATGCATTCATGAGCCGTCGTTTGAGTCCGTAAAGAGTCCTGAGACAATGCTTGTCACCAGGGTAAGGAGCAAGGGACATGCCAACCGCGAAAAGCTTCACGCCGACGAACCCGGCACCGATTACGGGCCACCTTTCCCCCCGGCCGGATGCTCTGCCATTACTTGCGGAAGAACTGCGCAAGAGCTTTACCTTTACAAGGATCACCGGAGAAGAAAGATGCCGATAAAAGACGAGAACACGGTCTCCCGCCGTAACCAAATACCGAAAACCTGCCCGTCCAAATCAGCATCTCACCCCATTCATTCTTCTTGGCGAAATGTATAATCTTGTAAACTTGGCGGCCGTGAATCTGCCCCGGCCTCACTGTCCCGCAGAGTCTTGGCGGTACTCGAAGCCGCCCCCCTGAGAGCGGGGGGCGAGAATATGCTCAGGAAAGCATATAGAAATGAAAAAAAATGTCGTAGACAAAGATCCTTTTGTGAAAAAGATCAGAAGTATTCTTGCAGAAACCAGGGAGGGTGATCTCAAGAGTGTCATTTTTGCTGAGGTTCAAAACTATTCGCGACATGCACAGGAATATGACGATTTATCGGAGCTGTTCCTGAATTTGTGCGAGTTGATGGTTGACTGCCGCTATGCGGATATCACGGAAAATGTATTCAGATATGTGGTTGCATCGCTTGTCGTCAAGCACGGCAATGCGAAACCGCCAAAAAACGATGAGCTGATGTCCCTGGCGTGCATGGACCTGCACAGCATCAATGAGGCGGAAGAGTACCTGCGGAGCAGGGAATGCATCCATTCGCTGATATCCCAGGATTCCGGGAAGAAGAAGCGTCCCAGAAGAGCGGAAGGGATGATAATGCCGATCTCGCGGAAGGAATAACCGTTGCGCAATGCCGCTTACCGATAAATATAAAAATGGGCGGATGCACACAGTTTGCGTCCGCCCCGATATGCAAGTGAAGGAAATAAGGGCCTGCACGCGCCTACGCGCGTGAACCCGGACTTCGGCGGCCCCAGAACAGCGAGACGATAAAGGCGATCAGGAAGACAAAGAACAGCACCTGCGCTATCCATGTCGCCGTACCTGCAATTCCTCCAAATCCGAAAATACCGGCAATTATTCCCACGATCAGAAAAGCTATTGCCAAGGCAAGCATATTTCTCACCCCCCGCTACAATTCGGTTTGCCATTGCATCTGCAATATAAAGAAAATCTAAATAATACCTGGCGAGTGTCAATAATAGGAGAGCGATTATGCTCCGGAGGCAAACGGGACGGGTTCAAAAAAGCAAAAAGGGGAAGCATCCCTATCGGGCTCTTCCCCTTCTGTTTCTGTCGCTACAAAAATAAAACCTGATTCCGGAAAAACAATCACCAGGTTCTGCGCATCACGGCCGGCATACAGCCCAGGCTACTTGACGGCCTCGTAGATCCTCAATGGAGGAATGTTTACCAGTTCATACTTCGAATAGACCATCGGGAAGTACTGCTCGAGATGGACTTTGAGGTGATTGTTTGTCTGGAAACAGGTTTGGTAGACGAGGAACTTGCCGCCTTTTCTCAGGGCGCGATGGGTATTGAAGAGTATCCTGTGCTTGAGGTCGTGATCCAGGAAGGAAAACGGTATTCCGGAGATGACATAGTCAGCTTCCGATTCGTGAAAAGACTGCAACGTCTGCAGGATGTTTTCCGCACTCTCATGCACTACATCTACCCGCGGGTCCTGGAGCTTTCTTTTTAGGATGGAATTGAAATTCTTGTTTCGTTCTATCAGTATCAGGCGCGAGCCTTCACCCATATTCTGCAACAGGTACTTCGAAAAGACCCCGGTGCCGGGCCCATACTCTACGATCACATTGTTACGGCTGAAATCGATTTTGCTGCAAACCCTTTTCACACCCACCGCGGACGTAGGGGTGATTGAGGCGACGTTCTTATCCCTCAGAAAATTCATCATGTAAATCAAAGTATCCATCGACAGCTCCTGAATAGTCCCAGCCAGACTGGAATACGTGGTCCACTGAGAATTTAATAATGGAAAGGGAACTAATGGGCGGGGATAGACCAGGCGGATAATGCAGCCTGATTCCTCTCCATCCTTTGAAATTTAATCCCGGTTGAGCTTTTCCGCAAAATTCTTTTCAGCCTGTTTTTCCTGGATTGGCTCTGAAACTTGCATTTTCGGCATGAATGGCCGGGTTTTCAAAGCATATCGAATTGATATGAATCCTACCTTCTTTTTAACATTCCGAGGCCTTTATAGTAATCACGAGGACTCAAAGCAACGGGGCTGAAAACGAATGTTCCCGGATTTCACCCGATATCGACCGGAAAGTGTTAACGTGATATAAGTGCCCCCTGCACATCCGCTCGGTTTGTGTCGAAAAAGGATCAGGAGGGGCAATGGGACGGGGCGCCCAAATTCAACAGCACTGGAAAATCCTCGCCGAAAGCGTTCCGGCATCGGTCTCAAAAGTAATTGATATACTTCTGAAGAACCGCAATCTCGACAGGACGGTGCTGTCGGGCGGGCTGAAAGACCTCGAGAGCCACCTCTCCATGCGCGGCATGGCCGAAGGCGCACAGCTCATGGCCCGTCACATGGCGGCCGGAAATAAGATCGTGCTGATCGGGGATTACGATTGCGACGGTATCACATCCGTAGCGCAGATGTCCCTTTTTCTGGCCGAAACGGGCTATACGAATTATCGGGTCGTTATTCCCCTCCGAGAGGAAGGGTATGGAATGCCGGAGCGCGCGGTCCGGGACAATCCGGATGCACGCCTCTTTGTCGCCATGGACTGCGGCACACTCGACCTTAAGCCCATAAAGCTCGCATGCGCCATGGGAGCGGACTGCCTCGTCATAGATCACCATGAAGTCCCTGAAGGCGAGATAGCGCCTGCGTCGGTCCTTATAAATCCCAAGCACAGGGAGTGCTGCTCCTCTTTCAAGGAATTCTGTTCGGCCGGCCTCACCCTGCTTTTCCTGGCAAGCCTCAGGCGGGCTCTGAGAGACTCTTTTCCTGTCCCGTCGCTCGGAGGCAAGTATCTCGTTCTTGCCGCCGTCGGGACGGTCGCAGACCTCGTTCCGCTGGTTTCCGCAAACCGCATCCTGGCCCGATCGGGGCTTAACAGCCTGAACAGCAATTCCTGCCCTCCCGTTTCCGAACTGGCCCGAGCCGCCGGGCTTACCGGCAAAACCCTGACCGCCGGCCATATCGGCTATTATATCGGACCCAGGATCAATGCTGCCGGACGTGTTGCGGAGCCGAGAATCGCCTACGAGCTTCTGACCTCGGAACATGAGAAGGACCTCGATCAGCTTGCCCAGGAACTGAACCGTCTGAACGCGAAGCGCCAGGCGGAGGAAGAAACCATACTCGCGGATATCCGTGCGAGGCTTGCCGGAAGGCGGCACGAAAGCAGGACTTTTGTCATGGGAGACCCTCGCTGGTCTCCCGGAGTAATAGGCATCGCCGCTTCCCGGGTGCAGCAGGAGATCCGTTACGCACCGGTTATCATACTTGCAATCGATGAAAAAACCGGAACCGCAAGAGGGTCGGCCAGGAGCATTCCCGGGTTCGATATTCATTCCGCTCTCCAACGGTGCTCCAGCCTTCTGGTGAAATGGGGCGGGCATAAAGCCGCGGCCGGACTTACCATAGAGAGTGCGCGGATTCCGGAATTTGCCGAGCGCCTGGAGCAGGTCGCAATGGGCTATCCCGAAGAGCTTTTCATTCCCTGCGGCAAGGTGGACATGGAACTGCCTCTGCACCTGATCGGCAGCGAACTGTTCCAGGCCCTGCAGAAACTGGAACCGCACGGAATGGGAAATCCCGCACCGGTGTTTGCCGTTCGAAACGCCGCATTCACCGTGAAGAAGACCTTCGGCAAGGAACAAAAACATCTTCGCCTGGGCTTCGAAGACGGGGTGGAGGGGATTTTCTGGCGGGGCGTGGAGAGATTGGGTTCGACAAACGAAGCAGGGCCGATGGACGTGGTTTTCCAGATAAACTGGGACCAGTACTACGGCAGACCGGTTCTCGACATCAAGGACATTGGCGCCTTTTTCCGAAATCACGGAAACTCCCCATGAGTTGCCCCATCAGCCTGGCGGAGGCAATCTGACGAACCTGCCGGAGCC
>JAEZXS010000239.1 GCA_023442755.1 Pseudomonadota bacterium
AATCGCCCCCCCCCCAGCAGCAGCCGATATTTCAGGGAGAGGTTTCTCATGATTTTGGGGAAGATTCTCTGGATTGCGTCAAAAACGATAAAGCACATCCGCCCCCCTGTCCACCCGGATTTCTTTATTGACCTCGCCTCCCCTGAAATATTTCGTATTATTCAGCTCCCATCCGACGCTCCTCGCAGGACCGCCGGTTTTCATGCCTTTTAGGGCCGCCCTCCTGGTTTGCAGGAAAAAGTAAACCGAAGGCCAGGCGCGAATATGCTCTGTTTCGTGGAAGCCCGGCAGGCGGGAGTTGAGCGAAATATCATGGATTGTGAACGAGGCCGGTTTTCACGCACTTTTTGCACAGGAATGGGGAAGTCGGCCTTTCTACTGCGATTTCGAAAATATGCAGTTGGCGGATCATAATTTTCGACATCTATTCTGAACAAATTTGTAACTTGTCCACGAGATATCATCTGTAGTAGTAACCGCAAAGCAGGAAGCAGATTCACTTTACGCAAATGAGTACAAAATTGTGGATCATGCAATTTATATTTTGCCAAAAATCAAAACTTCTTATAGAAGTGAATATTATTACGAAATTGTTCCAGGCTTCGGAAACGTATGCCGGAAATCCGATCGAAAAATAACTGCATGAATGTTGGCACCCGGAGGTGTAGCAATGGCTGATACGAACCAGGATCGCGTCCCCCCTAAAAAGATCAGCCACGAATTAAAAGACATTGCGGCAGACCTCGAAGCCAAAGCCGGCCTTCTCCAGCTGGCGGGCCATGTCGAAGAAGCGGCGGGGCTCAGGAAATGGGCCCGCGAACTGCAGCAAAAACTCGAAATTCGCTAAAACCAATCGGGAAGCAATTCAAACCTTTTCACTCGGGGAAGAACGCCCTCCCACGGCTTTCATATGCGTGGGCGGCTTCTGATATGCCTTGGACCGGCGAAGCCGGCCCTTGCTGGTAATAGCGGTGTCATTACGGGAACTTATACAAAAAGAGTGAAGGAGTTGACATGGCATTCAGCAAACCAAACAGAAGCGCCGCCACGATAACGTCCACCCGCGTCGATCCGGCGCCCGCCTCAGGCATGTGCGTCACCTGCCTGGATGGCTGCGAGGGGCCTTGCGAGATCGGCCGCTCCGCCCTGAAGGGGCGGGAAATGATCTACCCGCAGCCGTTCGGAAAAGTGACCTCCGGTTCCGAAAAAGATTATCCGGTCGATTTATCCCACTTCAACATTCAGGGCACCTGCGTGGGGGCGGCGGGAATCGATGCTGACTCCGACAAGGCCGTTTTCCCCGCCGTAGACTGTTCCACATCCCTGGGCCGGGACGGAAGCATCAAGATGGATTTCCCGGTTTTTACCGGGGCAGTCGGATCTACCGACATCGCGAGGATCAACTGGCCGGAAGTGGCGATCGGCGCTGCCATATCGGGCATTGTCGTAGTCGCCGGCGAGAATATCTGCGGGATGGACCCGCAGGCGATATTCAAGAAAGGGAAGATCTCGAAATCGCCCGAGATGGAGCGCCGGATCAATGCATTCAAGCGCTGGTACGACGGAAAGGGCGGCGTCATCGTCCAGGCAAACGTGGAAGATACGAAGCTGGGCGTTCCTGAGTATGTAATCGAAAAACTCGGGGTTGAAATCTTTGAGCTGAAATGGGGCCAGGGAGCAAAGGATATCGGAGGCGAGGTGAAACTGCCCAATATCGAGCGCGCCCTGCAGCTCAAGGAACGCGGCTACATCGTTCTTCCCGACCCCTCCCAGCCGTCGGCCCAGAGTGCATTCAAGCATGGCGGTATCTCGGAGTTCGAACGCCATTCCCGGCTCGGCATGGTGGACGAACAGGGCTTTTACAAAGAGGTCGAACGCCTCAGAAGCATCGGGGCAAAGTACGTCACCCTCAAGACGGGCTCCTACCGGCCGGCCGATCTGGCAAGAGCGATCAGGTTCTCATCCAACGCCGGGATAGACCTTCTCACGATCGACGGGTCCGGCGGAGGAACGGGAATGAGTCCCTGGCGGATGATGAACGAATGGGGAATTCCCACCGTCTATATCGAAAGCCTGACCTATGAAATGTGCAGCCGCCTCAGGAACAAGGGGGACTATGTCCCGCCTATCGCCATCGCCGGGGGGTTGTCGCTGGAAGATCACCTATTCAAGGCGCTCGCTCTTGGCGCTCCATTCGTAAAGGCCATCTGCCTGGGCCGCTCCATTCTCGCAGCAGCGATGGTGGGAAAGACTCATGGGCGCCTCATGGCCGAGAAGACGGGAGCCACGGGAGAGGATCTGGCCGAGGAGTACCAGAAGCTGTTTGCGGTAGGAGCAGCCCTCAAGGAACGCTTCGGAAAGGATTTCTCTCAACTGCCCCCGGGCGCAATCGGCATGTACTCCTACGTCGACCGGCTCCGCCAGGGTCTCCAGCAGTTCATGGCCGGAGCGCGGAAATTCACGCTGGAATACATCGACCGGGGCGATATCGTCGCACTCACCCGGGAAGCTTCGGAAGTCTCCGGAATCCCCTTCATCATGGATTCGGACAGAGAAGAGATCGATAGAATTCTAGGATAAAAGGAGCCGGTTATGGTTTTGATTTGCCCCCACACCTGTAAAGACTGCTACGCGATGCGCACATGCGCCGTCCATGCCATTGAGGAAAAGAACAATTCGATCTACATCGACAAAGCCCAGTGCATCGGATGCGGCTGCTGTAAGACGGCCTGCATGCACTTCGGGGGAAAAGCACTCCAGAACAAGACCACGAAATGGCTGATGGGCGACTGATTAAGGTCCGCCGCCGCTGAACGACAAAACGGGAAGGGAGTCTCCCTTTCCGTTTTCTTTTGCTCAGACCATGCTGTATTCCGGGTACAGGATGTGCTCGCCCAGGCAGCGCGGGCATTTTCCGGCCATCTGACGCATCATCGTTCGCCCTTGTGACAGGGAGTAAGGAGTTTAGCCTCCAGGTGAGCCTGTCCCTAGCGAAGCGAAAGAGCAACGGCCGGACTCCTTCGATAACCCTTTTCCGATGCTGTTGGCGGAGGGGTTTCCGGTGAAGCGTTTCTGTTCCCCTCACTTGTCGCCAATAACATATTTCGGGTCCTGAATGTGTTCGCCCGTACATTTAGGGCATCTTCCCGGCGACGAAAACCTATTTCGTGCTTCGAATTTGAACCCGCAGGCAAGGCACACCGCCGGGGTTATTTTCAGTCTCATTTTCTGTGATTTGAGTGAACGGTTAATGTGCTCGAGGTGCGTATAGACATCCTTTTCGCTGATGCGCAGTATCTTGGAGATGGACTTCGCCCCGTATTCGCCCTCAGACAACAATGCCTTTATGCCCTGCCTTATAGTGCTCATGGAACTCCCGTCTCAAATCCTCATTGCGATTTTGCGGAATATCGCCATTCCGATTCATTCACCGGAAACAATGCCCTCCCTGACCGCCGGTATGGATATCGCTACGCACTCTACCGTTGCACCATTTGAAAATATTGCTATTTTATAAAAGAATTTTAATCCCCGATCCACCCAAGGAGCGGATATGTTGGAACTGTTAAAGAAGAGTATTCTCGCCGGAATCGGCGCAGTCGTGGTCACGACGGACAAGGTTCGAGAGGCAACCCGTTCGCTCGTCGAAGAAGGCAAGATCTCCACGGACGAGGCCGAGAAGCTCGCTGAAGAGCTGGTGAAAAGCGGCGAGCGCCAATGGGAAGACATCAATACGAAATTCCAGTCTTCGTTCCAGAAATGGTCCGACAGCCTGGAGGTGGTTCGGAAGAAAGATTTCCAGGACCTCAAAGCAAGAATGGATCTGCTCGAACAGCGCCTCCGAATTCTCGAGCAGGGCCACAGCGGAACCGGTGCGGCAGAGTAGCGCAAAACCATTCCGTTCGCTCCCGCATTTCCCCCGGGCCGGTTGAAACCTATTCCTGCTGCAGGGCCGGACCTAAGAAGCTCCGCCCCCACTTGGCCAGGTCTTCGAACTGCCCGAGGAGGTCCTTTTCGCCTTTGAATTCTCCCGTTCCGGGGTCTATCCCAAAGAAACCGACCCCGGCTTTCCGGGCCGCGTCCAGGTCGCCCTTCCCGTCTCCCAGGAAAACGCATTCTCCGGCATTCAATTTGAAATCATCGAGCAAGCGGGCGAGCGACTCGGATTTGGGCCAGTCGCCCCCGCCCCGGATGATGTCGAGTGAACCGGTGAGTTCATGCGCCGCCAATATTTTCCGTAACTCGGCTTCGGGCGTATTGGAGAGCGCCGCCCTGACCATGCCCCGCCTCCCCAGTTCGGCCAGCACCTCGCGGCAACCCGGGATAAGGGGCGCTTTCGACATAGACAGCGCAGCCAGTTCCCTGAACCTGCTCCAGCGCAGGTCGAACTCTCCTTCGGCAAAAGGCCTTCCGACGATCTTTTCCTGGACGATCCGGATTTTGGACCCGCGGTCTATCCCAGTGAGACTCAGGTAAAGCTCGGCAATCGGACCCCGCAAGTCATCGGGTTGAGCGAACGCCTCGGCCATTGCCAGCGCGTTTGCCCGGTTGGAGTCGATCAGGACCCCGTTCACATCGAAGATGCATGTTTTGATTTTTTCAAGGTCCATGGCCATCCGTCATTATACGGCCGCATCGAAGACCATTGTGGGAGAAGAGCATCCTTCCCGCCGATTGAAAGCATCGCGGCGCAAGCCGCTCCCACAGTCTGTGTGTCTGCTAGATGTAAGCAAACCAGACTTCTTCGACTCGCTTGAAATTGGCTTTTACCTGTGCTGCGCCCGAAACGATATCCCCGTGTCCGGGCAGGAGCCATTCGGCATCGAGCGACGAGAGCCCCATTATGCTCTTTTTCAGGCTTTCCCCGTTTCCGCCGGGCAGGTCCGTCCTTCCCAGGCCGTCGCGAAAGAGTACGTCCCCGGTAAAAAGAGCCTTCTCCCCGGGCCAGAACAGGGAAACAGAGCCTAGCGAATGGCCGGGCGTCCGGAACATCTGCATGTTGACCCCTTCCGCCTCCAGGTTGTCGCCGTCGAGGAAAAAGTCCGGTTCGTAGGCTCCGCGGTCGAAAGCGGGGCCCATATACCGGCCTATCTCCTGCAGCAGGAGCCAGTCTTCGCTGCTTATTCCAAGCCGAGCGGGCTGATCCTTGAACAGCTTCACCGCCTCGAAGTGGTCCGGGTGGGCGTGAGTGACCAGGACCAGGTCGATGTCGGAAAGCGCCAGGCCCAGCTGTTTCAACCCGTCTGCCACGTGATCGAAAAGATGCAGGTGGCCCGGATCGATCAGCACTTTCTTCGGGCCGTCGATGAGGTAGGTATTGCAGTTGTTTGCCGACATCGAGTTCCACAGGAATGCATACAGCCCGTCGAATACTTTCATGGCATGGTCCTTTCGATTTTTGTATTACCCGCAATATCCGGCGCAGGGCCGGGCGGGACTGCGGGCCGAGGTATGACAATCGTATGATACGCACCGGGAAGAGGCCTGGGGGGAGCCGAACGGCTCCAGACTGTTTATTGTATAGCATTATTTGCGTTCCGAAATGGAAAAACTTCGGCTCGGCAGAGATTTGGATTGCCAGGAATCGCAATTTCAATAATATGCAATGCCGAATTACAGGTTTGCACTTTCAACGAGGAGGAAGTCAGAAATTGCGGGACCCGGCCGATAAGAAACAAGCGGATATTCTCATTCTGAACGGGCTCATCCTTACCCTCGATAAAGATTTCCCGCAAATCGATCCGGGCGGCGCAGCCATCCGGGCGGGGAAGATCGAGGCAGTCGGTCCGTCCTCCCTGATCGCATCCGGCTACACCGCGCCGAAAGTCCTCGACGTACCGGGATGCGTGGTGCTTCCGGGCCTCGTCAATTCCCACACGCATGCCTCGATGACGCTTTTCCGCGGTCTTGCCGACGATCTGCCCCTGATGGACTGGCTCCAGAAGTACATATTTCCCGCAGAAGGCAGGCTCACGGAGCACTGGGTCTACTGGGGGGCCATGCTGGCGTGCGCCGAAATGATCCTTTCCGGGACGACGACCTTCTGCGATATGTACCTGTTCGAGCACAAGGTGGCGGAAGCGGCGAAGACTGCCGGTATGCGCGCGCTCGTGGGAGAGGTGCTCTACGACTTTCCCTCCCCCTGCTACGGGCCGATCGAAAACGGCCTTCGGCATACGGAATCGCTCATCCGGAGGTGGCAGAACGATTCTCTCATCCGGGTCGCGGTCGAACCGCACGCACTCTATACCTGCAGCCCTGATCTCCTGAAGAAATGCCGGGCGATCGCCTCCGAAAACCGGGTTCGCCTTATCGTACACCTTTCCGAAACAGAGACTGAAGTTAAGCAGATATACGATCAGTATGGAAAAAGGCCGGTTTCGCACCTTGCAAACCTGGGGTTGTTGGGGCCGGATCTTATCGCCGACCACTGCGTCGCCCTTGACGAGCGGGATATGACCCTGCTTTCGGAAAACGACGTAAAAGTGGTCCATAATCCCGAAAGCAACATGAAGCTCGCTTCGGGAATCGCACCCGTATCGAAACTCCTGGAAATGGGAGCAACCGTCGCGCTCGGAACAGACGGATGCGCCAGCAACAACAACCTGGACATGTTCGGTGAGATGGACACCTGCGCCAAACTCCACAAGGCGGCTACCCTCGATCCGACCGTCCTTTCGGCGGAGACCGTCCTGAGAATGGCAACGGTTAACGGCGCGGCCACCCTGGGATGGGGCGACGACCTCGGAAGGATCGCCCCGGGACAGCTCGCCGACCTGATTGTGGTGGACTTCGCCAAACCCCACCTGACGCCGATGTACAACCCGGTGAGCCATCTCGTCTATGCGGCCGGAGCCGCGGACGTACGCCACAGCATCATCAACGGACGGCTTGTGATGGAGGACCGCCGCCTGCTCACATTGGACATCGAGGAGATTTTCGGCCATGTCCGGGAATTCGCCAAACTCAGCGGGCACTGAAGCGCGGGAAGTCGACTGGCTCCTTTTCAATGCCGACTGGCTGGTCGTGTGCGACTCCGGCATGAACCGGTTTCGTTCCGGAGCCGTTGCAATCGAGGCGGACCGCATTGTTTCGGTCGGACCGTCCGATGAGCTGAAAAGGACATTCAGGGGCCGCAGGGAAATGAACCTCGGCGGTCATCTCCTCATGCCGGGCCTCGTGAACACTCACACGCACGCCGCTATGAGCCTGTTTCGGGGGCTCGCGGACGATCTGCCGCTCCGTAACTGGCTCGAAGACATCATCTTCCCCGCCGAAGCCACCTGGATCGACGGCGACGCGGTCTATCTCGGAACCATCCTTTCCGCCCTGGAGATGCTTAAAGGAGGCACGACCACCTTCTGCGACGGGTATTTCTTCGAGGAACGCGCAGCCGAGGCCGCGCTGGAATCCGGAATCCGCGCCGTGCTTGGCCAGGGGATACTCGACTTTCCGGCACCCGACCAGCCCGATCCCGCCCGATGGAGGGAAAGAACCGATTCCTTTCTGTCTTTTTTCCCGGGTAAAACGGACCGCATTCGCCCTTCCCTGTTCTGCCACGCACCGTACACCTGCGGCCCGGAAACCATGCAAAACGTTAAAGCGCTTTGCCGGGAAAATGATATCCTTTTCCAGACGCACCTGTCGGAATCGTCCGGAGAAGTGGGCGAAATTCTGGCGCGGTACAGTAAAAGACCGGTCATTTATTTGGCGGAACTCGGAATCCTAGACGAACTCACACTCTGCGCCCATGGGATATGGCTTTCGGCGGAGGAAAGAGCCGGGCTTGCAGCCGCAAAGACTTCCATCGCGCATTGCCCGGAGAGCAACATGAAGCTCGGCTCCGGAGTGGCGCCGCTTACCGCTCTTTTCCGCTCGGGTGTGAGAGTCGGCCTTGGAACCGACGGGTGCGCCAGCAACAACGACCTCGATCTTTTTACCGAAATGGACAAGGCTGCCAAGCTCGCCAAGGTCTTCGACAACGATCCGCTGGCATGTCCCGCTGAGCAAACCCTGAGCATGGCCACTCTTACCGGGGCTTCGACACTCGGGCTCGCGGCGGAAGTCGGAAGCATCGAGACCGGCAAAAAGGCCGACCTCATCGCGCTCGACCTGGACCAGCCTCATCTCACCCCGCTCTACGACCCCGTCTCCCACCTGGTCTACTCGGCACGCGGAAGCGATGTTCGGTTCGTATGGGTGGACGGACAGCTGGTTGTCGCCAAAGGCAGCGTCCTAACCATTGACGAACCCGGGGTGCTTGCCGAAGCGCGGCGCATGGCCGGGCGGATTGCCAGGCGAATTACCTGAATTTCATTTCCGTCGTCCGATCGCTTTCCTTTTCGCAAAAATGTGCTTGTAAAGCTCGGTCCAAAGTGGGATTAGGTATACATCCCGCCTGGTTTCGAACAGGAAATCTCTTTTTTGCGCTGAACAGCTGAAAATTAACTGGAATCGGCTTGCAACTTGCATCAGCATCGCGCGATGCACTCGAAGCACGATCATCCAGGTCGTGAAATTGTAATTTCTTGGGGAGGAAAACAAATGAAGGAAGGCAAAGTCTCGATCTGGGTCCTTCTGATCTGCCTGTTCCTGGTCTATCCCGTCGCGGCGCATGCGCAGAAAAGACCGGCAGCCGCCGGCCCGGTTTCCGCTCAGGACAAAGCACGCGCGGAGCTGTCCCGCCAGGAACAGCTCAATTACGAGCTGGTAAACGCAATTGCCGCGGATAACCGGTCTATGATCCTCAAGGCGCTTTCAAACGGCGCCAACATCAACTCCAGGGACAGCGAGGGCATCACGCCGCTGATGCATGCGGTTTTGCGCGGAAATCCGGAAACGGTCGATCTGCTCCTGTCCAAGGGGGCCAACCTCAATGTTACGGACATCTTCGGGACCACCGCGCTCATGCAGGCGGCCTGGGCAGGTCACGTCCAGATAGTGCGCACCCTGATGGAACGCGGAGCCAACCCGGATTTGCAGAGCACCATAGAGGTTCCAAGCCTGAAGAAAAAGGGAGTCAACGCCCTCATGGGCGCATCCATGAACGGCAACGTCGAGGTGATGAAACTTCTTCTGTTCCGTGAGGTGAAGATCAACCAGCAGGATGCGGAGGGACAGACCGCACTGATGTATGCAGCCCATTACGGCCATCCGGCGGCGGTCGAATTGCTGCTTGCCCAGGGGGCAAAGCCGGAAATCAAGGACCAGTTCGGCAGGACCGCACTGACCGTTGCCACCATACAGGGCAAGGTCGATGTGGTTCGCGTTCTTCTTGCGGCCGGCGCCAATCCCCATGCCAAGGACATCCACAACCTCAAACCGATAGTATATGCTTCCGCCTTCGACCAGGGCGAGATCTACATGATGTTGAAAACGGCCATGTCGCGGAAGGCCTCCGCGGCCCGGGGAGACAATTTCAGGCGTTCGCCTCTCGACTAGTCCCGGTAGTCCGATCAGCCCGGCCGGCCCCGGACTTATTTGCTTTCAATCCGGCGGCAGAATCCATAAAATCCCTCCTTCCCCTTCGGGGAAAGGGGGATTTTTTGTCGGATGAGCAGTCCCACTTCGAAGGATTACGCAGTCGCGCCCCGTTCGTTTCTCAAAGCGCATCGCGCCGGCCCTGCTATTGATGGCCGACGAACCCATACTTACATTTCGCTGGTCCCACGCACCTAGAAACGAGGTCTTATACATTGTCATCCGCTCAAAAACGTTTTCAGGCAGTGCTTTTCGACGCTGACGGTACTTTGCTCGATACTCTCGACGATCTGGCCGATTCCATGAACAGCACGCTCGCGCACTTCGGCTTCCCCGTACACGACCGGGAAAAATACAAGTACTTCGTGGGCGAGGGCATGGAAAACCTCGTCAGGAGGGCTCTTCCGGATTCCGCCAGGAAGGATCCTGGCCTCGTTTCCCGATGTTCCAGGTTGATGCGGGAAACCTACGACAAGAACTGGAACAACAAGACCGGGCCGTACCCGGGCATTGCGGAGCTTCTCGACGGGCTTTCCGGCAACGGAATCAGCATGTCCATCCTGTCCAACAAACCCGATGTGTTCATGCAGAAGGTGGCCAGGGAACTTCTCCCGGCCTGGAAATTCGATATCGTGATGGGGGAGCGCCCTCCCATTCCGAGGAAACCGGACCCCACCTCAGCCATAGCCATTGCAAAGCAGCTTGGAATAAAGCCCGAGCACTTCCTGTACCTGGGCGACACGGCAACGGACATGGTCACGGCCAATGCGGCAGGGATGTTTGCGGTCGGCGCGCTGTGGGGATTCCGCACGGCCGAAGAACTAAACGCAAACGGCGCAAAGCAGCTTGTTGCCAGACCTCCCGAACTGCTCGACCTGCTCTGATCCCGGGAAACAGGAGCGGGGAATACGATAATTTCGGGACATCGGCCCCGCCGGTTCATATGTTGGCTTTGGCCCGATTTTCACCATTTTTCTACGGGAACTGAAAATGCTCGGTCCAATAAATGACTTTTCCCCCGTCGTCATTGCCGGATGCAGGACCCCTTTCCTGCGCTCCGGCACGGGATTCAGGGATCTCCTCGCGTACGATCTGGCCCGGATCGCCCTGAAGGGCCTTATCGACAAGGCGAACCTTCCGCCCGATTCTGTCGACCACGTCATGTTCGGCTGCGTGCTGAACGAGCCCAAAACGAGCAACGTCGCCAGGGAGGCGGTAATCGGGGCCAACATCCCCCAGCACATTCCGGCCCACACCGTCGCCATGGCCTGCATCTCCGGAGGCCAGGCCGTTTCACAGGCTGCGAGCCTCATCGTCTGCAGGGAGGCAAAAACCGTGATCGCCGGCGGGACGGAGACCCTGAGCGACATCCCCATCCTGCTCAGACGGCCTCTCAGGCAAAAGCTGCTTGGAATCAGAAAGCTCAAAAGTCCGCTCGACTGGATAAAATGGGCGACCGGTCTGCGCCCGCGCCACTTTATCCCCGAAATTCCTGAAGTTGCCGAGTTTTCGAACAGTCTCACCATGGGGCAGAGTTCGGACAGGCTGGCCGCACACTGGGGCGTCAGCCGGGAAGAACAGGACCTGTACGCACTGCGGTCTCACCAACTCGCGGCCAAAGCAGCCGCAGAGGGCCTCTTTGCCGATGAGATCCTCCCGGTAGCCGTGCCCCCGCGCTTCCACATCGAAGCCCGGGACAACGGGATACGGGGCGATACGACAGTCGAAAAGCTGGCGAAGCTGCCGCCTTCGTTTTACCGCCCGTTTGGAAGTGCCACGGCGGGCAACTCCTCTTTCCTGAGCGACGGCGCTGCCGCCGCTTTGATCATGTCCTACGGAACGGCAAAGAAGCTGGGATACAAACCGATGGCGCGCATTGCCGGTTTTTCCTTTGCCGGCTGCGATCCCTACCACGAGTTGCTGTTAGGTCCGGCCTACGCGGTCCCCAAGGTGCTTGCGACAACGGGCATACCGTTGGATTCGATCGGCGTTTTCGAATTCCATGAAGCATTCGCGGGGCAGGTGCTCGCTAACCTGCGCGCTCTCGACAGCAAGGATTTCGCCCGTAAAAGACTCGGGCGCTCCTCGAAGGTCGGCGAGATCCCGCTGGATCGACTGAACACACGCGGAGGGTCGCTTTCCGTCGGACATCCCTTCGGCGCCACCGGCATTCGGCTGCTGATAAACTGCTGCAACAGGCTGAAGCACGAAAAGGCCGAGTTCGGGCTAATTGCAAGCTGCGCGGCCGGAGGACTCGGACACGCCATGCTGCTGGAGCGCATGTAACGATCCCGCAGGCACGGAAGCTTCCCTGCGCCCCTACACGCCCGGCCGGGAATAACTGGAAGGATTCGCGATGAGCTTTTTCAGACTGGAACGGCAAAAGGACAACATCCTGTTCGCCTATATCGACAACCCGGACGAGCGGATCAACACTCTCTCCGGGGGCATGCTTGCCGAACTGGAGGATTTGCTGAATGAGGTTGAGGTCGACCATTTTGCAAAAGCACTCGTATTCCTGAGCGCCAAGCCCGATAACTTCATCGTCGGGGCCGATATAAAGGACTTCGACGCCATAGGGGACCCGCAGCAGGCAGCGGAGATCATCAGGCGCCTGCATGCGCTTCTGAACAGGGTTGCCAACCTCTCCTTTCCCGCAATTGCCGCAATTAACGGTCCTTGCCTCGGCGGCGGGCTCGAATTCGCCCTGGCATGCCATTTCCGTATAGCGACCGATTGGGAAAAAACGGTGCTGGGCCTTCCTGAAATAAAACTCGGCATCTTTCCGGCAGGCGGGGGCACACAGCGCCTGACCCGCCTGATCGGCATCAGGAAAGCCCTTCCGCTCATGCTCACCGGCCGATCCCTGCGTGCCCGTCAGGCCAGGCGCCTGGGTCTCGTCGATTTTGTCGTCTTTCCTGACGCTCTGCCCGACTCGGCGGCACGATGCGTTCCGGTCCTCAGAAAGAAATTTCCGCCCAAGCAGTACTATCCTTCACGGTTTTCCCTGGACTGGGTCCTGCGGGCCTCGCCTGCCCGGAAGGTATACTTCGGCATGGTTCGCAGGCAGATCAGGAACAGGACTGCCGATAACTATCCGGCTGCCTTTCGCCTGGTCGACTGTGTCGAGGCTGGGATTGCCGGAACCGTTGCAGACGGGTACCGCGCCGAGGAGGAAGCCCTGGGACCCCTGGTGCTTTCACCGGCATCCAGGGCTCTGCGGGACATCTTCTTCCTCCAGCAGAAGCTCAAAAAGAAGGAATACGGCGGCGACCCACGCGAAGCCAAAATGCTCGGAGTGCTCGGAGGCGGATTCATGGGGTCGGGGATCGCGATCGTTTCAGCCAAAAACGGCCTTCGCGTGGCGCTGAAAGACGTTTCGCAGGATAGCCTCACGAAAAGTCTCGGAACCATATGGAAGCATTTCGACCGCCAGGTCCGTTCATACAGGGGAAACCCGGTGGAAAGGGACAAGTTCTATAGTCTGGTCGTTCCCTGCCTCGATTACCGTCCGTTTACCCGGGCCGACATGGTGATCGAAGCGGTATTCGAAGACCTCGCCCTCAAGCAGCAAGTTCTGCGGGAAGTCGAGGAACACATCCCGAAGTCCTGCATTTTCGCTTCAAACACTTCCGCAATCCCCATCTCCAGCATCGCAGCAGCTTCCAAGCGGCCGCAAAACGTTATCGGGATGCACTATTTCTCACCTGTCCCGAAGATGCCTCTGCTCGAAATAGTCGTTACGGCCCAGTCCGCGGACTGGGTTGTTGCGACCGCGGTGGCGGTCGGACGCAAGCAGGGCAAGACGGTAATCGTCGTGAAAGACGGACCGGGATTTTATACGACCCGCATCCTCATGCCGGTTATGCTCGAAGCCGTTACGCTCCTGGGCGAAGGCGCATCCGTACGCGATGTGGACAACGCCATGCGCAGGTTTGGCTTTCCGGTCGGACCGCTCAGCCTTGTCGACGAGGTCGGGATCGACGTTGCAGCCCATATTGCACGCGAAATGGAACCGTTTTTCCTGGAACGCAACATGCCGGTTCCGGGTGCGCTGACCAAAATACTGGAATCGGGGCTTTCGGGCAGGAAAAAAGGTATGGGATTTTACGAATACGCGCCTCGTTTTTCCGACCGGTTGGGCGCCATTGGTTTCAAACCGCAAAGGCGGGTCAACGAGAAAATCTACGGCTATTTCAGCAACAGGGGGAAAAGGGCGCCGGATGAATCCGAAATCCGGCAAAGGCTTGTCTACCTGATGGTCAACGAGGCGGCGTTCTGTCTCCAGGAAGGTATCATCTCCAGTCCCGAAGACGGGGACCTGGGAGCCGTTTTCGGCCTGGGTTTTCCGCCGTTCCTGGGGGGCCCGTTCCGATACCTGGACACCAGCGGAATCGGGTCGGCCGTTTCCGGGATGGAAGGGCTTGCAGGGCGGCTCGGAGCCCGTTTCCAGCCCGCACCCATTCTTGTGCATATGGCCGAAAGGGAAGACAGGTTCTACGCCTGACTCATTCCTCGACCGTGCTGACTATAATTTCCTGCTCGACTTTTTTGCCCTGCTTGTTCAGGTGAGAACTGTACCGCTTGAACATCCACAACTCGGGTATGATCTCGGAAACGATCTGCCCGTCGTCGATAACCCGCACCACCGAACTTTCGGAGACCACCACGGCGACCGAATTGGTCTGCTTCGTTATGGATGCCGCGGCCATGTGCCTGCTGCCGAGCCCCAGAGGCAGCGAAATACCCTCGGAAAAGGCGTCGAGGTAGCGGCACGCTGAAACGACAATCCCATCATCCGAAACGATAAAGGCGCCGTCCAGCTGCGCCAGCTCTTTGACGGTCTCGCGCATATCCGGGTCGGATATCTGTTTCAAGTCATCGGGGTGGCCATAGAGAGGATCGAGAATCAGGTTCCGGGAACGCTTCATGACCTCTTCCGAGTCGGCTACGACAAACATCGTCCCAATCCTTCTTCCCTCCCGCCCCTCGCGGGCGATTTCCACGGCAAGGATAATCACCTCCTTGAGCGTATCGGGATTGATTCCCCTTTTTTCGGAGCAGATCTCGCAAAAGAGGTCTTCCGGCATTTTCATGAAGTATCGTTCCATAATACCAACCTCTCTACCCAGCCGGATTCGACTCACCAACCGACGCGGGCAAGACGAACCCCTGAATGAGGATTATTTTCTATTTACCGGCCCTTCACTCCATGATACCCCTCTAAATTGGTTTCGGGGATTCAATGTGAATGGCA
Source organism: Pseudomonadota bacterium (assembly GCA_023442755.1). GTDB lineage: Bacteria > Desulfobacterota > Syntrophobacteria > Syntrophobacterales > Syntrophobacteraceae > SbD1. Next base: position 14,738 of record JAEZXS010000239.1, read on the forward strand.
GACGGGATCAAAGGGGCTGTGTCAATCTTATTCGGCGGGCCAGGATGCCCGGTTATGATTAAAAATAATCACTTCGAATCTCTTTGAGAATTGTTGGGGAATTCTCAGGCATGAGGCAGGAACCTATACTGGTGATTGGGGCAACGGGCTATGTCGGCGGCCGCCTCGTCCCCCGGCTGTTGGAAGTGGGGCACAGGGTTCGCGTGATGGGGAGATCCGTAGCCAAGTTGCAGGCAAGACCATGGGCCCCCCATCCCGGACTCGAGGTTGTCGAGGGCGACGTTCTGGATGAGGACAGCCTGCGGCGCGCAATCGCCGGATGCTGGGCGGCCTTTTATCTCGTCCACTCCATGAACAACCCCAAAGTCGATTTTGAGGAAGCGGATCGCCGGGCGGCATTGAACATGATCACCGCCTCGGAAGACTCCTCGCTCGAGCGCATCGTATATCTGGGCGGCCTTGTCAGGGAATGCGACCAACCACTCAGCAAGCACCTGCGCTCCCGCTGTGAAGTCGCTGAAATTCTCCGCGCTGGCCCCATTCCGCTGACTTACTTCCGCGCCGCCATGATTCTCGGCTCGGGAAGCGCTTCATTCGAAATCCTGCGCTATCTTACCGACCGGCTTCCGATCATTCCGGCCCCCAAGTGGGTGGGAACGCCCGTCCAGCCGATCTCGATCCGCAACGTGCTCCATTACCTGACAGCGTGCCTCGATCAGCCCGCTACAGCGGGGGAGACTTTCGACATCGGCGGCCCCGAAGTGCTCACATACCGGCGACTTATCGATACCTATGCGGAAGTTGCAGGACTGAGGAAACGAAAGATATTTCCGGTCGGTTTTATAAGCCCGCACCTTAGCGCGCTGCTTCTGCACATGATCACCCCCGTGCCGTCGAGTATCGCGCTGCCACTCACCGAAGGTCTGGTCAACGAAGCCACCTGCGTGGACGACCGGATACGTTCGATCTTACCCCAGGAACTTCTGAGCTGCCGGGAGACAATCCGCCGCGCACTGGAGAGGGTTCAACAGCAAAGGGTTGAGGGCTGCTGGACGGATGCCGGGGCGCTGCTTCCTCCCGAATGGGCCTACTGCGGTGATGAAACCTATTCTGGCGGAGCTATCATGCGATGCGGCTACTCCATCCGGCTCAAAGCCGAGCCGGAAGCCATCTGGCGGCGGATCGTACGGATCGGAGGGGAGACCGGCTGGTACTACGGCGGATCGCTCTGGAGACTGCGGGGATGGCTCGATAAGCTCTTCGGAGGCACCAGCCTGAGCCGTGGCCGGAGACACCCCTACGAACTGTATGTAGGGGATGCCCTCGATTTCTGGCGCGTCCTCGATCTCTCGCCCCCCTACCGCCTGCTGCTTCTCTCGGAAATGAAACTTCCGGGAGAGGCGCTGCTCGAGTTCAAAATAACCCCGCTTGGCAACGGCGAAACCGAACTCCAGCAACTTTCCCGTTTCCTGCCGAAAGGATTTCTCGGGCTTATTTACTGGTACAGCCTGTACGGCGCCCACCAATGGCTTTTCAAAGGGATGCTGAGCACCATCGCCGAGGCGGTCGGCAAGCCCGTCCTTTCCGGTCCGCGGCGTTTTACCCCGAAGCTCCAGCTCTCCTGCAGCTACGATCCTGCTGCTCCCCGGCCTGTTTCGGAAAAATTCTCAGCTCATGACTAATCTCCCAGTCTTTTCGCTTGGAAGACAAACCTGATTTACACTACATTGCCCTCTCCGGGTAACAGCATTCCAGGGTCTCCGGAATCCCTTTCACACGTGTGGCTGCTCCCGTTCACAAGAAATCCGTCCAATGAGGGTCTTGAAAGATGAAGTACTTTTTACTGCTCTGTGCGTTGATGACCACTTTCGTTCTCCCCGCTCGCCCAGCCCATGCCGGAACCGATTCCCGCGACCTGTCGTGGACCGAACGGGTTGTTACCGACGATGAACTCCTGAACCTGGAAAAATCCGATCCTAACCTGAATATCAATGCCTGCCGCGAAATTCTGTCACGCCTCAACGCGATGGAATCTTTCTACGTTCGCGAAAATATCAGGAACGGACACAAACTCAAAGTCCCGAACGATTTCAGCGCATACAAGGATTGGACGCCGCTGCCGGTGCAACTTCCGCCCGCGCTCCGCGCCTCCAAGTTCATCCTGGTGGTAAAGGGCATTCCCTTCCTCGGATGGTATGAATCGGGCGTCCTCGTGGGCGACAGCCAGGCGTGCATCGGCAATGCCGGCCAGGATACGAAGGCCGGCTTCTACCGCGTGGAAGACAAGGACGCCAACCACGTATCCCGCTCCTATCCGAACGAATTCGGGAAACCCGCCTGGATGCCGTTCTCCCTGCACATCTACGAAGCGGTGTACATCCATGCCGGAAACGTCTTCGGCTCCCGCTGCTCGCATGGCTGTGTGATCCTGCCGATCGAAAAAGCGGAAGAACTGTTCCGGTGGGCTGACAACGGCATTACCGTCCTCGTGCTGGAATCCCTCGATGAACTCGGCAAACAGCTGCCCAGGATGACCGGGGCACCGGCAAAACGTTGATGACATAATCACTGGTATAAGTCTTATATGTCCTATAGGACTTATACCACATTCATGTGACGTGTATCACAAATACGGCCCAGCTCGTTTTCCCTCCTTGAAAGAACAGTTCAAAAAG
>JAEZXS010000248.1 GCA_023442755.1 Pseudomonadota bacterium
ATTCCATTTACATCAAGGCGCATGACCCGCACGCAAACGTGCATATCCTTTACCGCGACATCCAGATGTACGGGACGGAAAACGAAAAACTGCTCTGGGATTCGCGCGGGAAGGGCGTCAAGTTCGACATCTATGACGCCGCGACCCCGCCTGTGGTGAAGGACGGCGTTGTCGAACTCTATCAGCCTCTGACCGGTATGGCCGTCGAAATTCCGTACGACCTGGTGATCCTTTCCACTCCGCTGGTTGCTCCTGCCGATTCGCCGACGGTGGCGAATTTCATGCGCATCCCCATCGACGGGAACAAGTTCTTTCTGGAGGCGCATGCAAAGCTGCGGCCGCTCGATTTCGCAACCGACGGCATCTACCTGGCGGGGACGGCGCGCTATCCGGCCACGGTTCCCGAAGCCCAGGCCCAGGGGCTTGGGGCTGCCGCGCGTGCCAATACGGTCCTTTCCAAGGACAAGCTGGTTTTCAGCGCCCTGGTTTCCCATGTGACGGACCGGTGCGACGGGTGCGGGCTCTGCGTCGACCTTTGCCCGTACAAGGCACTGAGCCTTGGGGAATATGAGAAAGAGGGGCGTAAACGTAAGCGGAACAGGTCGGATAATATCTTGTGCAAGGGCTGCGGGTTGTGTGCGGCTACCTGTCCCAAGGGGGGCATCGTGGTCCACGGTTTCACCAGAAGACAGCTCGAAGCCCAGGTGGATGCAGCCCTGGAATTTTCGACCGGAGCCGCCCTTTGAGTTGCGCAGGTGGGAAAAGAGGAAGGATGACGCTGACATGTCAGATGACTTCAATCCGACAATAGTCGGGTTTCTGTGCACATGGTGAGCTTTTGCGGCTGCTGACCTGGCTGGGGTCAGTCGACTGCAGTATCCGCCCAATCTGCGCATCGTCCGCATGATGTGCTCCGGGATGGTTAGCCCCGACTTGATTCTTCGCGCTCTTTCGAAAGGCGCTGACGGGGTCCTGGTGATTGGGTGTCACCTGGGGGAGTGCCATTACCTGGAGGGCAATTATTCGGCAGCAAAGCGAGTCGCCATATTGAAGAAACTGCTCGCGTTCGCCGGAATAAATCCTGAAAGGCTGAGAGTGGATTGGTTGTCGTCGGCCGAGGCGCCCACCCTGGTGCGGGTCGTTACGGAGTTCAGCCGGCAAATAAAGGCCCTTGGTCCGTCTCGGTTAAAAATCAACGCCTGATCGAGACACAAGGAACAATGCCTTTCCGGGCTGGCCGAGTTTCCGGGAAATGATCAGCAGATAGTGATTCAGAGCTGTGTAAGCCCCATACGTGATGGGTCTTGCCCGCGCCCCGCCGCTGACAGGGACGCTCCCAGTGGGAAAGGCATTTGTCATGAATGAAAAGGTAAAGGCGGTAGTTTATCAGCTTCTGACATCCGGCAGGATCAAAGGCTTTCTCGGCCTTTGCGAACGGAACGGCAATGTGGGGCCGTATCTTTTCACTGCTGCTGAAAACCTTGACGGCATGGTTGTGGGCGATCGGAATAGCCCGGGCGACAGCCGTTATCCCCTTAACAAACAGTTGATCACGATCACCCGCCGATATCCGGAAGAGTCGTTCGGCGTTCTGGCCCGGGGCTGTGACGAGCGCGGGTTGAAGATGCTGTACGTTTCCAACCAGCTCGATCCGGAGAAGATTGTGCCTGTCGGCATTGCCTGCCCCCAGGAATTGGCCGACGCGTGCGAATGCATGAAACCCTTCCCGGATGAGTTCATTGGCGGAGAGCCGGCTGAAGGCCGTCCTTTCGGCAGTGTGGAGCGTCTCGAAGCCCTTGATCTCGACACGCGTTTCGAGACTTGGTTGGGTGAATTCTCCAAGTGTATCAAGTGCTACGGCTGCCGCAACGTCTGCCCCATGTGTTATTGCACGGAGTGTACCCTGGGGGGCCAGAACTTCGTCACCATCGGCACTCTTCCAGCCGAGAACCCTATCTTTCATTTGACGAGAGCGATGCATATGGCAGGCAGGTGTATCGATTGCGGACTGTGCAACGAAGCCTGCCCCGCCGGCATTCCGGTGAGGACGCTTTACAAGAAGATCGCCAATATCATTGAGCAGGAATTTCAATATCGGCCTGGATATTCTGAGTCCAAGGGCAAACATTCTCCCGACCTCCTCGGTGGGGCCGTAAGACACTGAGAGGATTTCGATGGATTACCGGACAGTATTGACTACGTGCACTTACTGTGGCTGCGGTTGCGGGTTTTACCTGGAAGTACTCGATGGTCGCGTGGTGGGCACAATACCCAATAAGACAAACCCGGTCAACGAGGGAAAGCTCTGCGTTAAGGGCTGGAATGTTCATGAATTCATTCATAGCCCCAAGCGTCTGAAACAGCCGTTGCTCAGAAAGGACGGCGCGCTCGTGCCTGTTTCCTGGGATGAGGCCCTGGATTTCACTGCCGCCCGGTTGCGGGAACTCAAAGAGGCACACGGCGGTGACAGCGTGGCGTTCCTGGCGTCCGCCAAAGTCACCAACGAAGAGAATTATCTCATTCAGAAGTTTGCGCGGGCCGCTGTGGGGACCAACAACGTCGACCACTGCGCCCGGCTTTGACACTCCTCGACCGTGGCAGGTCTTGCCGCGGCGTTCGGAAGTGGCGCGATGACGAACTCCATAGCCGAGCTGGAAGATGCTGATTGCATCCTGGTCGTCGGGTCCAACACGACCTCCTCGCATCCCCTGGTCGCGACACGGCTCTTTCGTGCCAAACAAAAGGGGGCCCGGATAATCGTGGCCGACCCGCGAAGGATCCAGCTGGTGGAACAGGCCGACCTGTTCGTGCAGCACCATCTCGGCACGGATGTGGCGCTGTTGAACGGAATCATGCATGTGATCCTGGCCAATGGCTGGCAGAACCAGTCCTTCGTAGATGAGCGGACGGAGGGGTTTGAAGAGTTTCGGAAGGTTCTCGAACAGTATCCCCCGGAGCGGGTCGAGAAGATCACCGGGGTTCCGGCCCGGGACATATGCACCATCGCGGACTGGTATTCCCACGCAAAGGCGGGTTCCCTCGTCTATTGCATGGGTATTACGCAGCATACCACCGGGGTGGATAACGTGAAATCCATGGCCAACCTTTCCATGTTGACGGGACACATCGGCCGCACCTCTACCGGTGTAAACCCGCTGCGGGGGCAGAACAACGTGCAGGGCGCCTGCGACATGGGGGGCCTGCCCAACGTCTATCCGGGGTACCAGCCGGTGAATGTTCCGGCCGTCAGGGAGAAGTTCGAAGCGGCCTGGAACGCGAAGCTTTCGGAAAAACCGGGCTTGACCATCCCCGGCGTCCTGGAAG
>JAEZXS010000258.1 GCA_023442755.1 Pseudomonadota bacterium
CTCGGGTACTGGTATACGGCGGACAGGGACGCCCGATTCGAAATCTACAAGTGCGGGGAGGAATACTGCGGCAGGATGTCGTGGCTGGAAGAACCGAACCTGCCGTCCGGCAAACCGAAAGTGGACGACAGGAACCCCGAACCGTCGCTCAGATCGCGCCCCCTGCTCGGCCTGGTCCTGATGCGCGGATTTCGCTACGGCGGCGATAACGTTTGGGACGGCAGGATCTACAGCCCCGAAGACGGAAACACCTACAAATGCCGGCTCTCCCTTGCCGACAAGGACCACCTGAAAGTCCGCGGCTACCTCGGCCTCTCCATCTTCGGCCGAACCGAAACCTGGAACCGGTAGCCATCCGCTCTACATGGACAGCTTTTTGGCGATATTGCGCATCTGGATGCCGTGCACCAGGGTGGCGCCTCCCCGGATCGCTGCAGCAACGTGGACCGCTTCGGTCATTTCCGCCAGGTTGGACCCCTTTTCCAGGCATGTCTGGGTGTACGCGTCGATGCAGTATGGGCATTGGACCGTATGGGCCACGGCCAGTGCGATGAGCGCCTTTTCCCGCTCCGTCAGCTCACCCTCTTTGAACACTTCCGCGTAATATTCGAAAAACTTCTTTGCCAGCTCGGGGGCTTCCTCGCCTATTTCACCAAATTTCGGCAGGTCGCCGGCATGATAATAGGAATCCATTCTTTCTCCTTTGTACTCCAATTCGGCCCGCCCCGGGCCGAGCGGTATGCGCTTCGGCGTGTTCCCACGCGAAGCGCGGGGGCGAAAGTCCCCACGCTTTTATGCTTTCAGCTTTTAGCCCGATCCTCAGGCCGTAATAGCGCCGCCTCACGTGAAACCCGAGCCGGCGGTGCAGGCGAAGCAGTGCTCTCCTGTTGCAATCGGGGTCCCTGCTCTCGGAGGGCCATTCAGCCGTGCTATGTTCGTCCTCTCGCCTCCCGAGGGGAGGCCGGCCGCCTGATTGAAGTCGCAGTCGTAAATACAGCCGTCCCAGGAAACGGACACCAAGGTGCGGCACATGAGGCCGCCCAGGGTGCAGGGGTTGAAGCTGGAGACCAGCCGGGACATGTATACCTGGTAGTTTCCCGACCGGATCAGCCATTCGCGGAATCTTCCCAAGGGAGCGTTCGCGAAGGTAAACAGGCGGGTAAAGTCGATTCCCCAGTTCTTCCGGAGATTTTGCCGGAACTGTTTTTCCGCCTGGCACTGTGATGCCGGCAGGAAGGCTCCGGCGGGATTGCTCACCAGGTCGAGGCGTAGGTCCGAGCCAGGCCGCCCGTATCCGGCGGCGTTCAGTTTTTTCAGGCACTCGATGGCCCGCGGGAATACGCCTTCGCCCCGTTGCGACTCCATCTGCGATTTGTTTACCGATGGCAGGGATGCCGTAATGCCGACGCGATGTTCCATGCACAGGTCGATCAGGGGATCGTATTTCGCATCGGCAAGAACAGCGAGGTTGGAACGAAGGATGAGTTCGGGGGCGAGCGGCGCCAGGTTTTCGATCAAATAGGGCAGGTTTGGGTTGAGTTCCGGGGCTCCGCCCGTGATGTCGATGACTTTGAAGCGGTTTTTTGCGGCGAATGCGATCACGTTGGACGCAGTCTGCCGGCTCATCAGCTCGTGCCTGTCCGGCCCGGCTTCCAGGTGGCAATGCCTGCATGCCTGGTTACAGAGCAGCCCTGTGTTTATCTGCAGTACCGCCGTTTCTCCGCGGGTCAGTTCGAGCCCCTTCTCTTTCAGGAACTGGGAAAAGAGCGGCACGCCGGCTTCCGCGTCCGAATCGGGTCCCAGCAATGTTTCCGTAACCGGCTTCGCCATCGAAGTCCTCTGTATGATTTTCCTGCCGCACCCCATTCCAACCGTCGGTCTTTTATAACTGGATGGAGGCAAAGAATCAAAATATAAGGTTGCGGTCTTGGCAGCGGGAGGCTTTGAGGCTATTCCCGGTGGTCTGGCGGCCAGATATGAGAGTGATTATTTAACTAGTGACACTGTTGCAAGAGAAAACTCCTCTGCATAAGGGAGAATGGCAATGGAAAACATAGCACGCGATTGCACGATGGAGAACAAAGACTATCCTTCCGGGCACCAGTTCTGAACGGACCAGCAATGCAAGGTTTGCATTGATGGGAAATGGGTCGATTCCAAGGAACTGGAATCCAGGGAATTCTAATAGAATATTCGGCGGCGACCTCTGAACCGGGACTGAGAAGTCCCGGTTTTCTTATGCGGCAGACAATGTATCATTGGAAGGCATGGATTCCGTAACTTATCCATTGACATAGGTCGCCCTTATGCATTAGTTAAGGAGTTAACAGTCTAAATGGATGGATTTCACATGATTCTCGGCGTAGTCAAAACTTGTTCTCTGGTGTGGTGGTGGCAGGCTGAACTGAGCCTGCTCACATAGCTCTTGCTACGCATAAAATACGAAGGGCCGTGGGCTAGGTAAGAAATCTAGCGCACGGCCCTTTTTTTATGCCTTGAGAGCCTATTCTAACAAGCATCACCTGATATGGAGGAAGAAGGATGGAGCAGATGAAATCGCTTTTAGCCGACAATGAGATCCCCAGGCAATGGTACAACGTCCAGGCGGACCTGCCGACGCCGATGAAGCCGCCCCTGCACCCCGGAACAGGACAACCCGTGAAGGCAGAGGACCTTGCCCCGGTGTTTCCGATGAACCTGATCGAGCAGGAAGTATCCACGGAAAGGTGGATAGACATTCCGGAAGAAGTCCTCGAAAAGTACCTCATCTACCGCCCCACCCCGCTATGCCGCGCCCGCAATTTCGAAAAGATTCTGAACGCCCCCGTGCGAATCTATTACAAGAACGAGGGAGTAAGCCCTCCCGGATCGCACAAACCCAACACCGCGATCGCCCAGGCCTATTACAACAAGGTTTTCGGCATCAAACGGCTGTCGACCGAAACGGGCGCGGGCCAGTGGGGAAGCGCTCTCAGCATGGCCTGCCAGATGTTCGGGCTGGAGTGCCGTGTGTTCATGGTGCGGGTCAGCTACGACCAGAAACCCTATCGGCGCCTGATGATGGCGGCATGGGGCGGCCAGTGCATACCGAGCCCCAGCAATCTGACCAACGCGGGAAGAAAAATTCTTGCGGCCGACCCCGATTCTCCCGGAAGCCTTGGCATAGCGATCAGCGAAGCCATCGAGGATTCGATCGGCGACAAGGACGCCCGGTACTCCCTGGGAAGCGTACTCAACCACGTTCTTCTTCACCAGAGCATTATCGGACTGGAAGCCCGCAAGCAGCTCGAAAAGATCGGCGAATACCCCGACGTCGTCATGGGGTGCGCGGGCGGGGGCAGCAACTTCGGAGGCATCACCCTGCCTTTTGTGCGCGACAAGATACACGGCAAGCAGGTGGATATAGTAGCGGCCGAACCGGCTTCCTGCCCCACTTTGACTCGCGGCCCCTTTGCCTACGACTTCGGCGATACGGCCATGACAACGCCGCTTTTGCCCATGCACACCCTGGGACACGACTTCCTGCCCCAGGCCATCCACGCCGGCGGTCTGCGCTATCATGGAATGGCCCCCATCGTGAGCCATCTCGTGAACGAACGGATCGTCGAAGCCCGATCCTACAACCAGATCGAAACATTCACGGCCGGGGTCAAATGGGCGCGTTCCGAGGGCTTCATCCCCGCGCCGGAAACCAACCACGTGATTGCGGCGGTGGTCCAGGAGGCGGAGCGGGCGAAAGAGGAAGGAAAGGAAAAGGTGATCCTTTTCAACTGGAGCGGGCATGGAATCATCGATCTTCCGGCCTACGACCTTTTCCTGACGGGAAAGCTGACGCAGCATGAGCTGAGCGACGAGGAAATCCGGACGGCCCTCAAGTCCATCGAAGGTTTCCCCAAGCCGTAACCGACTGGGTTGGCGCAGGTCGGATGTTCGGGAAAAGCATGGATTGTGGGAGCGGCTTGCAGCCGCGATGTTTGAATATCGAGGCTGAAAGCCTCTCCCACAACACCGACAGACCAGTCATCCCCCGCGCGGAACCCTGCAAGACGTGTTATCGAAAGGACGGAAATTGGAACAATTGCAGATGAGATGCCCGAGACTGGGCGGGGAAGTGTTTTTCACCTACTGTCTGAAAGAAGGCGGAAGCGTTCCGTGTGCGCGGATCGTGGTTTGCTGGCAGTCTTTCTTTCCGGTGGAGGAATACCTGAGGTCGAAACTGACGCCGGATCAATGGGACCGCTGCTTCAACAGGGAACCCGGGGACAAGATGACCAGCCTGCTCGAACTCATCGCAAAGGCGAAAGAAGGAATGGAGGGGAAAGGATGAACTCTTTACTGACGCCAAAGGTATAGGGGGAGGAAAGGATGAGAGGGGGAGTTGTTCACAGGCGTATTTTACACGGTGTTATCGGCATGGTCGCTTTCCTGGGATTGGTGATGGCCGGTCCCGCATCGGCTTACGACCTGCCTTCGGTGAACCTGGGATTTACCAGCTTTTTGGATGGAGGACCTCCTGCCGGCCCCGGGTTCTACTACACGCAGTACCTCCAATATTACCACTCGGACAAACTGGCCGATCAGCACGGAAACAGGCTGCTTCCGCCGGGCGCGGACGAGAGCCTCGACGTCTGGGTGGCGCTATTCCAGTTCATCTACCAGTCGAATTACGAAGTCTTCCCGACAGCCCGGTGGGGGCTGGACGTGATCGTCCCGCTCGTCTCCCTCGACCTGCAGCACAGCCTCGGGGGGCCGCCTCTGGACAACGGCACCGGGATGGGGGACCTTCTCGTTGGACCGTTCCTCCAGTTCGATCCGATAATGGGCTCCAAGGGCCCGATCTTCATGCACCGCATCGAATTTCAGATGCTTATCCCCACGGGAAAATATGACGACACCAAGGCGCTCAATCCCGGAAGCAACTTCTTCAGCCTCGATCCGTACTGGGCCGGGACCTGGTTCATAACGCCCAAATGGACGACATCCTGGAGAATCCATTACCTATGGAATGCCGAAAACAGCGATCCGAACACTATCGGCGCCCATGACACACAGGCGGGCCAGGCGGTTCACCTGAACTTCGCCACAGAATACGAACTGTGGGAAAAACGGCTGCGCGCCGGCCTGAACGGTTACTATCTCAAGCAGGTTACCGACTCAAAGACGAACGGCGCCGACGTTGCCGACAGCCGCGAGCAGGTGCTTGGCCTGGGGCCCGGAGTTGTCTTCCACTACTCGCAGAATACGCACTTCTTCCTGAATCTCTATTTCGAAACCGCCGTCGAGAATCGCCCGGAAGGCTATCGTCTCAACATGCGCTGGGTGCAACACTTCTAGAAAAATCTTTCATTTTCCCGTTTTCCAAAGACGCTGCGGAAGCGTTTTCTTCCCGGGCGCCCGGCCGGCAGAAAGGCCGGATATGCGCGACAAGAAACGCTTCCCAGCGGAAAATCATCCTCCCGGACGTGTTATCTTCGTGAACTAGTTTACTTTTAGAATGAAACAGAGCTGAGTATTCCTGTCAAATCCGGGTACGCAACACACAAATCGCCTACCTCGTTTCCCCCGCCTAAATGCACGGTTTACCTGCTTTACATCCCTTGCATGGTCATGTATCTCGTTTACGGTTCTTCGGAGCCGTTTCAGACTGCACTGGAAGGCGCCGGAGAAAATAGCCATCTTGACGGCGCTTCGGAATACCCCCGCGCCGATGCAGAAGGGGTGTGATAAAGTGGCTGAGATAACGATATTTCTTGCCGATGACCATGCCGTATTTCGTGATGGGCTGCAGTCATTTCTCGAGACGCAACCGGATTTCCGGGTGGCCGGCACCGCCGGCGATGGCCGGGAGGCCGTCCGGATAGTCAAGGAACTGCTGCCGGACATAGTAATCATGGACATTGCCATGCCGGGGCTAAACGGTATCGATGCAGCCCAGCAGATCAGGAAGGCCCACAAGTCAATCGGGATGATCATCCTTTCCATGTACGGCAGCAGCGAACAGGTTTGCCGTGCCCTGCGAGCGGGCGCGCGAGGGTTTCTCGTGAAGGAATCCTCGGGTGAGGAATTGGTCGAAGCAATTCGAGCCGTTCACGCCGGCCAGCGTCACCTGAGCACAAAGATTACGGAGCTGGTGACCACGCATTTCATCAGAAACATCCAGGCACCCCCCGTAAAAAGTCCGATCGAACAGCTCAACGCAAGGGAAAGACAGGTCCTTCAACTCGTGGTGGAAGGCAAGACCAGTTCAGTAATAGCCGAAAACCTTCTCCTTTCCGTAAAGACTGTGGAAACCTACCGCGCCCGCCTGATGCGAAAGCTCGGCATAGAAAACCTCGCCGGACTGGTGAAATTCGCCATCGCCAACGGCCTGACCCCGATCCTCTGATTCGCCCACCCATTGTGCCGTGAGAGCGGCTTCCAGCCGCGATGCCTTTTGCCCAGGCAAAGGGAAAGACGACTCGCAAGGCAAGGGTTTCTTTTTAGCGCCCTTCAGCTACGACCTCTTTCAGGGTTGCCTTCCCGCTTGCGGATACCATGACGACAGCCATCGCGCCCCGGCGCAGTTCTTTTTCCATTGCAACGGCCTTTTCGGGAGAGGCAAACCAGGCTTCGATGCCGTACCGTACCTCGTATTTTCCGCCGTTCGGCCGGATGTCGGGCGCCTGGAGGCGGCCGCGAATGAAGGCGCCGGACTCGGGTCGCTCGAAGCTCGCACCGTCAACGACAAAGAATTCGTCGGGGCCGGGTTTCAGTTTGACGTATACGAAATCGCCCTGCCGAACACTGCCCTTCTCGCCCTGTACTTTCAATTCGATGCTGGAAATCGCATAGCGCAGCCGTGCGTAATTACCGCGAAAAAGGCTCCGGGGATCCACGGGAACCACCTTTAGCCGGATCTCCTTGCCCGTCCAGAGCGGATAGACCGCCCCCAGGTATTCGGCCGCCAGGACCGTCAACTGGAATGCGATTGCCAATGCAAGACATGCAGCAATCTTTTTTCTGTTCATGATTCCGCCCCCGCTTTGGCCGAATGGTTTCTCCAATACTTCGCGGCCGCCAGGAGGATCGCGGCGAGGATAGCGAATAGGACCGCGGTGCCGACATAATCCCCAACGAGATCGATGTAGCGAAGCAACCCGGTTGTCAGAATGGTCGTCACACCAAGGTAGAAATAATGGGAAACGCTGTTCTGGATGCCGAGGACAATGAGCCACACGCCTGTTGCGACCAGCACGATGTTGTCCGCAAACTGAAAGAACCGGGCGAAAGATTTGTCATGCACCTGAGTTACGGCTACGAGGGCCACGATGATCAGCGCCCCGAAAAGGGCGGTCGAAAGTATGGACGTTCTCCCCCTGTGCGCCATCCAAGCCGCCAGAGATACAGCAAGAGCGGACAGGGCGATCGTAATCCAGGGCATCTTCCACCCTGCCCGGATCAGCAATTCCCAGGGATAGGCAAAGCTGAACAGAAGCAGGCTGAAAATGGCAAAGCGCACCACCCACAGGCCCAGGAGAGTACCGTAGTCCGCCAGCATGGATTCCTTTCTCCAGACCAGCAGTTTCGATAGGCCGTGAAGAAGAAGGAAAAGGCCGAAACACAGTGCGACGTTTTCGCCGCCTGCATGAAATCCGGGCTTGTCGCTCAAGGCCCAGGCAAGGGTGTACTCAGCCCAGAATACGAGTGCTGCGGCGAACAGCAGGAAGAGAATGTTGCTCTGCCTGCCCCGCACGAGATGCCATAGTGCGGCCGCCATGAACACCGGGAACAGGGCGGGATAAAACCCGAGAGACGACTCGACGAAAAACCAGATAAAACCGAGGCACACGGCAAGAACCGTGAGCGGCGCGCTTGAAGTAAGGATCGCAACGGGCAGCGTCCCCATCGCCCACCAGAAGATGCCGTCGGGATAGTGTTCTTCTATGTGATAGAT
>JAEZXS010000264.1 GCA_023442755.1 Pseudomonadota bacterium
CTCTCGGCCCTGGGAAGCTACCAGGCATACCTGAGAACGGAATCCGTCGGATTCTGCGGCATGCTGTGCCATACGGTAATGGAGCCGGAATTCACGACTTACCTGAGCTCGCCCCATGCAAGAGTCGGATGCACCGAGTGCCATATCGGCTCCGGGGCATCCTGGTTTGTCCGTTCAAAAGTATCCGGAATGTACCAGATCTATGCTGTCCTTACGAACTCGTTCGACAGGCCTATCCCGGTGCCGGTTGAAAACCTCAGGCCTGCTCGCGGCACCTGCGAACAATGCCACTGGCCGGAGAAGTTTTTCGGTGCGGTGGACTTTTTCCAGCAGCACTTTCTGCTCGATGAAGAGAACACCCCCTGGGCCATACGGATGCTCCTGAAAGTCGGGGGCGCCAATCCCGCCCATGGCCCGGTCGGAGGCATTCACTGGCACATGGTGATTGCCAATCGCATCGAGTATCTCCCCGCGAATCGATCCCGGCAGGAAATACCCTGGGTTCGCATCACGAATCTGGCGACCGGGAACACCACCCTTTTCCAATCAAAGGACAATCCCCTGACTCCCGGGGGCAACGACCAGCAGGTTCGGGTCCTGGACTGCATCGATTGTCATAATCGCCCCACGCACATATTCGCTTCTCCCGAATCAGGGATAAACAACGCCCTCTGGCTGGGCCGCATCGACAGGTCAATACCTTCCATCAGGGAAAAAGCGGGCACCGCGCTCCTGGAGAACGCCGATTCCGCTTCCCTGGCCCAGGGAATGGCCGGCATCGCCCAGTCGATATCACAGGAATACGCGGATTACGCCGATCAGCAAAAAATCCGGGACGCTATATCCCAGGCCCAGGACATCTACAGAAATAATTTCTTTCCGGACATGAAAACGAGCTGGAAGGTTCGGCCAAACAACGTCGGCCACAGGACCTGGCCGGGATGCTTCCGCTGCCACGACGGGAATCACGTAAGCAAGTCCGGCAATACAATCGCAACCGATTGCGATACCTGCCACCTCATCGTTGCCCAGGGTCAGGAAACCCAGCAGAACGTATGTCTCACGGGAATCAAATTCGAACACCCCGGCGGGCCGATCCCCCCACAGACACTCTGCAATGTCTGCCACACGGGTGCGCCGTGAGGTATCTTCCGCCCGGATAAAAAGGTCTCCCCGATCCACCCTCAGGGCCTGATATCCATTCTCCACTGCCCTTCAAGCCATAGATATGCCGATAGGAATCGGACTCGATCATCAATTGACAATCCCCCCTCCCTCATTACTTTACGACTAAACCCCTTAAACCCATATCAGTGGTTGGGAGGAGAATTATGGAGCGCAAAAGTCTTCGGACCGAGAGAGGTGCGACTCTCATCCGGAGTATCTTCCTGTTCGCACTTGGGTTGCTATGTATTCCTCTCGGCATGACGTTCCTTCCGGTGGTCGGCATCCTGGTCGGGGGAGCGCTCATGGCCCTTGCCGCTTATCCATACCTGACATTTTTCAAATTGAATACGGTGCGTGTACGAGTTGGCGTGGTGACGACCAACAACCTGGGGTCCATGAGGTTGCCGGTTGCGATTCTCAGTGCATCCAGGGAACGCGACGGGTTCGATTTCGACCCGAGGTGGATAGATCCGACATCGGTCAGGTTCGGCCCACATAAGGCCACTCCCGACGAAGACATGTCCGACCCGAAGGTCTGGGAGCGCAACCTGGTGGACCTCAATCAAGACGGAATCCCGGACCTTATGCTCTATTTCTCGGGCGACACGGCCGGGATCACCGCCGGCACCAAGGAGGCATGCATCCGCGCCAGAACCATCGATGGCGAGAGGGTCTTTGGCTGCGGCAAACCGGAATACAGCTATGACTCAGGATTCAATGCGGAGTTGGAGTACAAGTGAATTAGCAGTAATATTGATAACTTATAATTTCTTTCGCATAATTGTCTTGACAAATGCAGGATAATCCTTTCTATTCGGGGAAAAGCGGAAAGAAAGGTTCCTGATGCATACCGTGCGCTATTATTATTACTATTATTTTTGCCCCAGCCATGGGAACGCCTCAGGTATGCGCCGCCTCTGATCGTAGAATAATAGACTGAAATTGAAGCCGTGGGTGCCTGAGGGCCCCACGGCTTTTTTATTTGGTGCGGACGGAATTAAACCGCAATTTTATCAACTCTTACTAATCAGCCTTAAGGAGGAAAGTGTCATGATCATCGTACTGCGGCCGGATCACCAGGAAGAAGACGAACAACGCATCGTACGCCGGCTCGAGGACATGGGGTTGCGCACGCACGTGTCGAAGGGCGAACACAGGACCATCATCGGAGCGATCGGGGACGAGCGGGTCATAAGCGAGCTGCCCATGGAATCGTTCCCCGGAGTGGAATCCGTGCTGCCCATCCTGAAGCCCTACAAGCTCGTCAGCAGAGAGATGCAGCCGGACAACACGGTTATCCAGGTGAACGGGTGCGAAATCGGTGGGAACCGGATCGCTATCATGGCAGGCCCGTGCGCCGTAGAGAGCCGGGAAGTGCTGGAGGAAATCGCCGAAGCCCTTCTGCCCTCCGGTGTAAAGTTTCTCAGGGGCGGCGCCTTCAAGCCGCGCACCTCTCCCTACGCTTTCCAGGGCTGGGGGGAAAAGGGACTCAAATACCTCGCAAGCATGCGCGAGCGGCACGGAATGATGGTGGTCACCGAACTGATGGACCCGCGCGACACGGTGCTCGTATGCAAATACGCAGACATCATCCAGATCGGGACCCGCAACATGCAGAACTTCCGGCTGCTCACGGAAGTCGGCAATATCGATAAACCCGTTATCCTCAAAAGGGGTTTGTGTGCTACGATAAAAGAATTCCTGATGTCGGCGGAATACATCATGGCCCAGGGCAACGAAAAGGTGATCCTGTGCGAACGGGGAATCCGCACCTTCGAGACGGAAACCCGCAACACACTGGACATTAGCGCCGTACCGCTCCTCAAGCAGCTCACCCATCTGCCCGTCATAGTCGACCCGAGCCACGCGGTGGGCAGAGCGGACCTCGTCCCGGCGGTCTCGCGGGCGGCAATCGCGGCGGGAGCCGACGGCCTGATCGTCGAAGTGCACGTGCGCCCCGAGGAAGCATTGAGCGACGGTCCGCAGTCTCTTCGTCCGCCCGTATTCAACACCATGCTGGAAGAATGCCGTCGCGTGGCCGAAGCCGTAGGACGCACCATCTAAATCTTTCAGGTCTTTTCCGGAGAAAGCATGACCACTCCTCAACCATTTTCAGTCACCGGGTCTGGCGGGCCCCGTTGGAATACCGGTTCCACGGTCGGGGTCATCGGCGGACAGGGAGAAATGGGCCGGCTGTTTTCCAAATTTTTCGCGGAACTCGGTTTTCCGGTGAAAACAGCCGACCTTACAACCCCGCTCACACCCAGGCAGCTCATTGCCGAATCCGACATCGTCCTCTTCGCAGTACCGCTGCACGAGACCGTGTCGATAATCCGGGAACTCATCGGCTACACCCGGCCCGGCCAGCTCGTAATGGACCTGACCAGCCTCAAGGTCGGCCCCGTACGCGAGATGCTGGCATCTCCCGGTTCGGTTGTCGGGCTGCATCCCATGTTCGGAGGACGGGTAGGCGCCATGTCCGGGCAGACCGTAGCCGCCTGCCCCGTCCGGATAGAGCCGGCAGACTGGGAATGGCTGAAGAGCCTGTTTACAGGCCGCGGAATTCGCATAAAAGAGTGCACCCCCGACGAGCACGACAGGATGATGAGCATCATCCAGGTACTGTTCCATCTCACCACCATGCTCATCGGGCGGGCACTGAGAAAGCTGGACATAGACATCGGCGAGACGATGGAATACACGAGTCCGAGCTACCGGATAGAGATGAACCTGGTGGGACGGATATTTGCGCAAAACCCGGAGCTCTATGCATCGATCACCCAGATGAATCCCCATTCCGGGCGGATATTCGAAGCGCTGAAAGACGGGCTGGACGTTTACGAAAAATTCTATGAATCCGGGAACCTCGAAGGAATCATGGAAGACTTCGAAAGAAGCGCCCAGCACCTGGGCGGTTTCTGCAGGAATGCGTACCGGGAGAGTTCCGAAATTCTGGACTTTTCGGTCGACCTGGCGCACAGAAAGTCGGGGGGAACAGAGAAATGATGGAAGACGCGAAGGCACGACATGGACCAGGACGCGAAGGAAGAGCGCGAAGCAGTCTTATTCAAAAAGCCGACATGGTCGTGAGGCCCTTTGCTGA